>NZ_JAOTQU010000019.1:0-158496 GCF_025685765.1 Pseudomonas sp. PDM13
CCTACGAGGCGTGCCAGGACTGACCGGTCGGCTCCGTAGGGCGGGGGAAACCCGCGTGGTGGTGGGTCGGGGTGTCGGGTTTCACCCGACCTACGAGGGGCTCGGTGCCGTAGGTTGGCGCCGAGCGCAGCGAGGCCCAACGCAGCGATGTGTGGCCTCGCTGCGGGCATTCCTTGTGGGAGCGGCTTTAGCCGCGAAGGGCTCACCGCCGGCACCGGGCTGCGAGTGGGCGGGTGTTTCATCGCGAATGAATTCGCTCCCACGGGTTCGAGCAACAGCTTCGCGAGCAGAGCTCGCTCCTACGAGGCGTGCCAGGACTGACCGGTCGGCTCCGTAGGGCGGGGGAAACCCGCTCCCGGGCTGAAGCCCGGGCTACGGGGGAGTGTGGCGCTATAGCGTGAGCTGCAGGCGCTTGACCAGGGCGCCGGGGAGGAGGGAGGAGAGGGTCTGGCGTTCGTCGTAGGTGCTGGCGGAGAGGCGCAGCTGGCGTTCGGCGGTGAGGGCTTCGAGCTGGTCGCCGAGGAGGTCGAAGAGGCTGTCGTCGAAGCGCATGGTGCTGACCGGCGCCTGGATGCGCCCGTCCTCCACCCAGAAGGTGGCGAAGCGGGTCATGCCGGTGATGCGGGCGGCGGGCAGGTCGGACCAGTTGAGGTACCAGAGGTTGCCGATGTAGAGGCCGGTGCCGAGGGCGGCGAGGGCGTCGGCTTCGGGCAGGGTGCCGGCGTCCATCACCAGGGCCAGGGGATTTTCGTCGCCGCTGGCGCCGTTGCCGGGCAGGCCGTATTCACGGGCGCTGCGTGAGCCCACCAGGCGGCCGGTGAGGCGGCCCCGCTGGATGAGCGCGACGTCGCTGCGCGGCGAGCCCTCGGCGGTGAAGGGTGGCGAGAGGGCTCCGGCCACTTGTTCGTGCAGGCCCAGCAGCGGGCTGAAGCGGGCGCCGTCGTCCAGGCGTTGTAGCGGGCTTTCCTTGCTGGCCAGGGCGCGGGCGGAGAAGCCGCCCCAGCAGAGCATGCCGGTGATCTCCTCCAGCGCCGCCGGGGCGATGTAGGCGCGGTAGCCGCCCGGGGCGAGGATGCGCAGCGGCTTGCCCAGGTGCTCCAGCTGGGCGCGGGCGGCGGCGAAGCGGCGGAGGAATTCCTCGTCGTTCCAGCCCTGGCCGGCGTAGTCGGCCTTCACCGCCTGGCCGTTGGCGTGGAACAGGCTGAAGTCGAAGTTGAAACAGTGGGCGCTGTGCCAGCCGAAGGCGCCCCAGCTGTTGGCGAAGCCCCGGTAGAGCGGGCCGGCGGCGTAGATGCCGACCATGTCCAGCCCCTCGGCGGCGGCGCTGATGCAAGGCAGCACGGCGGCCGGGTCGGGCAGCGGCTGGCTGTCGACATGGCGGCGCTGCCAGGGCGTGCGGTCGGGCATCAGGTAGGGGTCGGGCGGCAGCTGGCCGATCACCGCGCGCAGGCGTTCGAGGCCGTCGGCCAGGCGCTGGCGGTCTTCGTCCGGCTGGCCGGAGAGGGTGACGGCCATCTGCGCCTGGCGCTCGGCGGCGATCAGCTGCAGGGTGGCGCCGGCCTGGGACACATGGCCGGCCTGGCGCACGCGGGCGTGGTTGAAGCGGATGAAGTCGGATTCCTCGGCGCTGTACCAGAGGGTGAAGTCTTCGCCGGGGCGCATGGCCTGGCGCAGGGAGTCGGCGAGGGCGGCGAAGCCGGCTTCGCGGGAGTCGATATGGACGCTCATCAGGCGGCACCTCCGAATACGTCGACCTGGCTGAACACGCAGGCGGGGGACGCATGGCCCACCCGCACCACCTGGTTGGGCTCGCCCTTGCCGCAGAAGGGCGTGCCGAGCACCTCGAAGGTGCTGGCGTCGCCCACTGCGGCGAGGCTGCGCCAGAAGCTGGCGGAGATGCCCCGGTAGTTGGGGTTCTTCACCACGCCCTTGAGCTCGCCGTTTTCGATGAGCTGGCCCCATTCGCAGCCGAACTGGAACTTGTTGCGCGCGTCGTCGATGGACCAGGAGCGGTTGGTGGTCATCAGGATGCCGCGCTCGATGCCGCCGACCAGTTGCTCCAGGCGCTGGTTGCCGGGCTCGATGTTGAGGTTGGCCATGCGGTCGATGGGCGCGCGGTTCCAGTTGCAGGCGCGGCTGTTGGCCACGCCCGGCAGGCCGCTGCGTTGCTGCGAGAGGGCGCCGCCGAGGGGGCGCAGGAGCAGGCCCTTCTCGATCAGCAGGGTTTTCTGCGCGGCGCTGCCGTCGTCGTCGTGGCCGTAGCTGGCCAGCTCCTCGGGGATGCCCGGGTCGAAGCTGACGTTGAGCAGCGCCGAGCCGTACTGGTAGTGACCGAAGTCCTCCTGGCGGATGAAGCTGGTGCCGGCGTAGTTGCGCTCGTCGCCGAGGATGCGGTCCAGCTCCAGCGGGTGGCCGATGGATTCGTGGATCTGCAGCATCATCTGCTCGGGCATCAGCAGCAGGTCGCGCGGGCCTTCCGGGGTGTTGGGCGCCAGCAGCAACTGCAGCGCCTCGTCGGCCACGCGGGGTGCCGAGCCGCGCAGACCGAGGCGCTGGATGACCTCGGCGCCGCCCTGCTGGCCGCCGTGGTAGCCACCGAAGCTGCGGGTCTGGCTGTCGTGGCCGTCGAAGGCGGTGACGCTGGCGCCGGGGTAGACGAACTGCAGTTCCTGCCAGTGCTCGGCGCCGGCGCTGTTGAGGTAGAGCTGCTCGTGGCGGTTGACGCTGAGCAGCAGCGTCCAGTTGACCAGGCGCGGGTCGGCGGGCACCGCGGCGGACTCCTCGCGCAGCAGCTCGATGCGCTCGGCGATGCCGGGCAGCGGGGTGTCGAGGCCCGGGGAGCGGTACTCGGCGCGGCCCTGGGGCGGGGCGACGCGGGCGTCCACCAGGTTGTGCGGGGCGATCAGCCGGGCGCGGGCTTCGGCCAGGTCGAGGGCGCGCTGCAGGCCTTCGGTGCTGAGGTCGCTGGTGGCGGCATAGGCTTCGACGCCATCGATGCGCACGCTGAGCATGGCGCCCAGGTCGCTGGAGAAGAACGGCGGCTCGGCGACATTGCGCCGTACCCGGCAGTGCTCGCCGCTCTGGCGGACGATGCGCAGGGCGTGGAAGTCGGCGCGGCTGCGCAGGGTGGAGAACTGCTGCTTGAGTCGTTCGAACACGGGGCGCTCCCAATAATCGGCAAGGCAAGCGCGCATGGTCGCGCGGGGCGGCTTGATGGACAAGAGCGGGCGCGGAAAGGAGATGTGACATTTGCGCAGGGAGCCGCCAAGGGCCGCCACCGCTCAAGGGCGCGCCATCGCTGCGGTAAGGAATGGGTAAATAGGCGGTAAAGAGACTTTGCCTATGGGCGCCGAGTGCTTATCGTGCACGCTCTCGCACAGACCGACCCTGAATCATGTCCTCGATACAAGACTCGCGCCCCCGTCCTTCCCGCAACTGGCTGATCATCACCCTCTGCCTGGCCGCCCTGGTGGCGCTGGTGTGGTGGTTCTGGCCGGCCTCGTCCAAGCACCCGGAAGGGGAGGCGACCCGCACCCGACCCGGCCCCGCCGGCATGGCGCGCCCGGGCTTCGGCGCGTTCGGCGGGCCGGTGCCGGTGCGCGTGGCCGCCGCCAGCGAAGGTGACTTCCCGGTGTTCTACAAGGCACTGGGCACCGTGACCTCGCTGAACACGGTGAACGTGCGCAGCCGGGTCAACGGCGAGGTGATGAAGCTGGCCTTCGAGGAAGGCCAGCAGGTGAAGGCCGGCGACCTGCTGGCGGTGATCGACCCGCGCCCCTATGACGTGGCGCTGCAGCAGGCCGAGGGCACGCTGCTGCAGAACCAGGCGCAGCTGAAGAACGCCGAGATCGACCTGGCGCGCTACCGCGGCCTGTACGCCGAGGACAGCATCGCCAAGCAGACCCTGGACACCCAGGAAGCCCTGGTGGGCCAGTACAAGGGCACGGTGAAGGCCAACCAGGCCGCGGTGGCCGATGCCAAGCTCAACCTCAGCTTCACCCAGGTGCGCGCCCCGGTATCCGGCCGCGTGGGCCTGCGCCAGGTGGACCTGGGCAACCAGGTCAGCTCCGGCGATACCACGCCGCTGGTGGTGATCACCCAGACCAAGCCCATCAGCGTCACCTTCACCCTGCCGGAGAACCAGTTGCCGGCGGTGGTCACGCGCTTCCGTGCGGGCAATGCCCTGGCGGTGGAAGCCTGGGACCGTGGCGACACCCTGAAGCAGGCCGAGGGCGTGCTGCAGAGCCTGGACAACCAGATCGACACCGCCACCGGCACCCTGAAGTTCAAGGCGCGCTTCGCCAACGAGGGCGAGACGCTGTTCCCCAACCAGTTCGTCAACGTGCGCCTGCTGGCCGACACCCTCAAGCAGTCGGTGCTGATCCCGTCCGCCGCCGTGCAGTTCGGCAGCCAGGGCACCTTCGCCTACGTGATGGACGGCGACAAGAAGGTGCGCGTACAGGCCCTGGAAACCGGCCCGAGCGATGGCGAGCGCACCGTGATCAAGGCCGGGCTCAAGGTCGGCGAGCGCGTGGTGCTGGAAGGCACCGACCGCCTGCGCGACGGCAGCGAGGTGGAGGTGGTGCACGACAGCGACCAGGTACCGACCCAGCCCAGCGAGCAGCTGCAAGGCGCGGACAAGGGCGCCGAGAAGGGCGGCAAGGCTGAAAAAGGCGGCGTATGAACATCTCCCGCCTGTTCATCCTGCGGCCGGTCGCCACCACGCTGAGCATGCTGGCGATCCTCCTCGCCGGCCTGATCGCCTACCGCCTGCTGCCGGTTTCGGCGCTGCCGGAGGTGGACTACCCGACCATCCGCGTCATGACCCTGTACCCGGGCGCCAGCCCGGACGTGATGACCAGCGCCGTGACCGCGCCGCTGGAGCGCCAGTTCGGGCAGATGCCGGGGCTGACGCAGATGTCGTCCACCAGCTCCGGCGGCGCCTCGGTGATCACCCTGCGCTTCAGCCTGGAGGTGCAGCTGGACGTGGCCGAGCAGGAAGTGCAGGCGGCCATCAACGCGGCCAACAACCTGCTGCCCAACGACCTGCCGGCGCCCCCCGTCTATAACAAGGTCAACCCGGCCGACACCCCGGTGCTGACCCTGGCGGTGAGCTCCAAGACCCTGCCGCTGCCGCAATTGCACACCCTGGTCGACACGCGCATGGCGCAGAAGCTGTCGCAGATCAGTGGCGTCGGCATGGTCAGCATCGCCGGCGGCCAGCGCCAGGCGGTGCGGATCAAGGTCAACCCGGAGGCGCTCGCCGCCAACGGCCTGAACCTGTCCGACGTGCGCTCCCTGGTCAGCGCGTCCAACGTCAACCAGCCCAAGGGCAACTTCGACGGCCCGACCCGCACCTCGATGCTGGACGCCAATGACCAGCTGAAGTCGCCGGAGGAATACGCCAACCTCATCCTCGCCTACCAGAACGGCGCAGCGCTGCGCCTGAAGGACGTGGCGACCATAGTCGAGGGTGCGGAGAACGAACGCCTGGCCGCCTGGGCCAACCAGAACGAGGCGGTGCTGCTGAACATCCAGCGCCAGCCCGGCGCCAACGTCATCGAGGTGGTGGACCGCATCCAGGAACTGCTGCCGAAGATGACCGCCAACCTGCCGGCGGGCCTGGACGTGGTGGTGCTCACCGACCGCACCCAGACCATCCGCGCTTCGGTCACCGACGTGCAGCACGAGCTGCTGATCGCCATCGCCCTGGTGGTGATGGTGACCTTCCTGTTCCTGCGCCGGGTCAGCGCCACGCTGATCCCGTCCATCGCCGTGCCGCTGTCCCTGGTGGGCACCTTCGGGGTGATGTACCTGGCCGGCTTCTCGGTGAACAACCTGACGCTGATGGCCCTGACCATCGCCACCGGCTTCGTGGTGGACGACGCCATCGTCATGCTGGAGAACATCGCCCGCCACCTGGAGGAGGGCGCCACGCCGCTGGAGGCCGCGCTCAAGGGCGCCCGGCAGATCGGCTTCACCCTGATCTCCCTGACCTTCTCGCTGATCGCCGTGCTGATCCCGCTGCTGTTCATGGCCGATGTGGTCGGGCGGCTGTTCCGCGAGTTCGCCATCACCCTGGCGGTGGCCATCCTGATTTCCCTGGTGGTGTCGCTGACCCTGACGCCGATGATGTGCGCGCGACTGCTCAAGCCCGAGCCGGAAGAGAAGGAACAGGGTCGCTTCTACCGCGTCAGCGGTGCCTTCATCGACGGCATGATCGAACGCTATTCCCACGGCCTGCGCTGGGTGCTGCGCCACCAGCCGCTGACCCTGCTGGTGGCGGTCGCCACCCTGGGCCTGACCGTGGTGCTCTACCTGGCGGTGCCCAAGGGCTTCTTCCCGGTGCAGGACACGGGCGTGATCCAGGGCATCACCGAGGCGCCGCAATCGGTGTCGTTCCGCGCCATGAGCGAGCGCCAGCAGCGCCTCGCCGAACTGGTGCTGAAGGACCCGGCGGTGGCCAGCCTGACGTCCTACATCGGCGTCGACGGCGACAACGTCACCCTCAACAGCGGGCGCATGCTGATCAACCTCAAGCCCCACGGCGAGCGTGACCTCACCGCCAGCGAGGTGATCCAGCGTCTGCAGCCGCAGCTGGACAAGCTCAGTGACATCCGCCTGTACCTGCAGCCGGTGCAGGACCTGACCATCGAGGACCGGGTCAGCCGCACCCAGTTCCAGTTCAGCATGGAATCCCCGGACGCCGACCTGCTGCGCGAGTGGACCGGCAAGCTGGTGGACGCCCTGAGCCAGCAACCGGAGCTCTCGGACGTGGCCAGCGACCTGCAGGACAAGGGCCTGCAGGTGTACCTGGACATCGACCGCGACATGGCCGGGCGCCTGGGGGTGGAGATTTCCGCCATCACCGACGCGCTCTACGACGCCTTCGGCCAGCGGCAGATCTCCACCATCTTCACCCAGGCCAGCCAGTACCGCGTGGTGCTGGAGTCGGCCACTGGTGACCGCATCGGCCCGCAGGCGCTGCAGCAGCTGCGCGTCGCCGGCACCGACGGCGTGCAGGTGCCGTTGGCCACCCTGGCGCGCATCGAGGAGCGGCAGACGGAGCTGGCGATCAACCACATCGGCCAGTTCCCGGCGGTGAACCTGTCGTTCAACCTGGCCCCCGGCGTCGCCCTGGGCGAGGCGGTGGCGGTGATCGAGCGGGTGCAGCAGGAGATCGGCATGCCGGAAGGCATCCAGACCCGCTTCCAGGGTGCGGCGGCGGCCTTCGAGGCCTCGCTGTCGAGCACGCTGCTGCTGATCCTGGCGGCGGTGGTGACCATGTACATCGTCCTGGGCGTGCTCTACGAGAGCTACATCCACCCGGTGACCATCCTCTCCACGCTGCCCTCGGCGGGCGTCGGCGCCTTGCTGGCGCTGCTGCTGTCGGGCAACGACCTGGGCCTGATCGCCATCATCGGCATCATCCTGCTGATCGGCATCGTCAAGAAGAACGCGATCATGATGATCGACTTCGCCCTGGAGGCCGAACGCAACCAGGGCATGAGCCCCGAGGACGCCATCTACCAAGCCGCGCTGCTGCGCTTCCGGCCGATCCTGATGACCACCCTGGCCGCGTTGTTCGGCGCCGTGCCGCTGATGCTCGCCACCGGCTCCGGCGCGGAGCTGCGCCAGCCCCTGGGCCTGGTGATGGTCGGCGGTTTGCTGGTCAGCCAGGTGCTGACGTTGTTTACGACGCCCGTTATTTATCTGGCCTTCGATCGGTTGTCGCGGCGCTTCGCCGGCCGCAGTGCGGCGGGGGTGGAGGTATGACGGGCGTCAGCGGCAAGTTGCAAGCTTCAAGCTGCAAGGGGTTGTGCGCGGCTGAGGACGTCGGTGTTGGCTTGCTCTTTTCTTGCGGCTTGAAGCGTGTCGCTTGGAGCTGTGTTCAGCCATGAACCTATCCGCCCCGTTCATCCACCGCCCCGTCGCCACCATGCTTCTGAGCCTGGCCATCATGCTGCTGGGCGGCATGAGTTTCGGGTTGTTGCCGGTGTCGCCGCTGCCGCAGATGGATTTCCCGGTGATCACGGTGCAGGCGAGCCTGCCCGGGGCGAGCCCGGAGATCATGGCGTCCAGCGTGACCACGCCGCTGGAGCGCTCGCTGGGGACCATGTCCGGCGTCACCCAGATGACCAGCCGCACCAGCCAGGGCTCGACGCGGATCATCATCCAGTTCGACCTGGACCGTGACATCAACGGCGCCGCCCGCGATGTGCAGGCGGCCATCAACGCCTCGCGCAACCTGCTGCCCAGCGGTATGCGCAGCATGCCCACCTACAAGAAGGTCAACCCGTCCCAGGCGCCGATCATGGTGCTGTCGCTGACCTCCGACGTGCTGGAGAAGGGCCAGCTGTACGACCTGGCCTCGACCATCCTGGCCCAGAGCCTGTCCCAGGTTAAGGGCGTGGGCGAGGTGCAGATCGGCGGCAGTTCGCTGCCGGCGGTGCGGGTCGAGCTGGAGCCGCAGCTGCTCAATCAGTACGGCCTGTCCCTGGACGATGTGCGCAGCCGCATCGCCGCCGCCAACCAGCGCCGCCCCAAGGGCGCGGTGGAGGACGACGCGCGGCATTGGCAGGTGGGCGCCAACGACCAGTTGGAGAAGGCCGCCGACTACGCGCCGCTGATCCTCCGCTACCAGGAGGGTTCGGCCCTGCGCCTGGGCGATGTGGCCCGGGTCCGCGATGCGGTGGAGGACCGCTACAACAGCGGCTTCTTCAACGACGAGAACGCGGTGCTGCTGGTGATCAACCGCCAGGCCGGCGCCAACATCATCGAGACCATCGAAAGCATCAAGGCGCAGCTGCCGACCTTGCAGGCGGTGCTGCCGGCCAGCGTCAAGCTGAACCAGGCGATGGACCGCTCGCCGGTGATCCGCGCCACCCTGCACGAGGCCGAGCGCACCCTGCTGATCGCCGTGGTGCTGGTGATACTGGTCGTCTACCTGTTCCTCGGCAGCCTGCGCGCGTCGCTGATCCCGGCGCTGGCGGTGCCGGTGTCGCTGGTGGGCACCTTCGCGGTGATGTACCTGTTCGGCTTCTCCCTCAACGTGCTGTCGCTGATGGCGCTGATCCTCGCAGCCGGGCTGGTGGTGGACGACGCCATCGTGGTGCTGGAGAACATCTCGCGGCATATCAACGACGGCATGCCGCCGTTCAAGGCGGCGCTGCAGGGCACCCGCGAGGTGGGCTTCACCCTGCTGTCGATGAACCTGTCGCTGGTAGTGGTGTTCGTTTCCATCCTGTTCATGGGCGGCATCATCGACCGCATGTTCCGCGAGTTCTCCCTGACCCTGGCGGCGGCCATCCTGGTGTCGCTGCTGGTGTCGCTGACGCTGACCCCGATGCTCTGCGCGCGCTGGCTCAAGCCCCACGTGCCGGACAAGGACAGCCGCATGCAGCGCTGGAGCGAGGCCATCCACGAGCGCATGACGCGGCTCTACGACGTGACCCTCGGCTGGGCCCTGCGCCACCCGCGCCTGACCCTGCTCAGCCTGTTCATCACCATCGGTCTCAACGTCGCGCTCTACGTGGTGGTGCCCAAGACCTTCCTGCCGCAGCAGGACACCGGGCAGCTGATCGGCTTCATCCGTGGCGACGACGGCCTGTCGTTCAGCGTGATGCAGCCGAAGATGGAGATCTTCCGCCGCGCCGTGCTCAAGGACCCGGCGGTGGAAAGCGTCGCCGGCTTCATCGGCGGCAGCGGCGGCATCAACAACGCCTTCATGATCGTGCGCCTGAAGCCGATCAAGGAGCGCAAGCTGTCGGCGCAGAAGGTCATCGAGCGCCTGCGCAAGGACATGCCCCTGGTGCCCGGCGGCCGGCTGATGCTGATGGCCGACCAGGACATCATGGCCGGCGGCTCCCGCGAGCAGCGCAGCTCCCAGTACGAGTACGTGCTGCAGGCCGAGGACCTGGGCGACCTGCGCACCTGGCTGCCCCAGGTGACCGCCGCGCTGAAGTCGCTGCCGGAACTGACCGCCATCGACGCGAAGGAAGGCGAGGGCGCCCAGCAGGTGACCCTGAAGGTGGACCGCGAGACGGCCAAGCGCCTGGGCATCGACATGAACATGGTCACGGCGGTGCTCAACAACGCCTACAGCCAGCGGCAGATCTCCACCATCTACGACAGCCTCAACCAGTACCAGGTGGTGATGGAGGTCAACCCGAAATACGCCCAGGACCCGGCCACCCTCGAACAGGTGCAGGTGATCACCGCCGACGGCCAGCGCGTGCCGCTGTCGAGCTTCGCCAGCTACGAGCGCAGCCTGGAAGAGGACCGGGTCAACCACGAGGGCCAGTTCGCCTCGGAGAGCATCTCCTTCGACCTGGCGCCGGGCGTGAGCCTGGACCAGGCCACCGTGGCCATCGAGAAGGCGGTGGCGGCCATCGGCATGCCCAGCGCCGTGGTCGCGCGCCTGGGCGGCACCGCCGACGCCTTCGCCGACACCCAGCAGAACCAGCCGTGGATGATCCTCGCCGCGCTGGTGCTGGTGTACCTGGTGCTGGGCATCCTCTATGAGAGCTACATCCACCCGCTGACCATCCTTTCGACGCTGCCGTCGGCGGGGGTGGGCGCGCTGTTGACCATCCAGCTGCTGGGCGGCGAGTTCAGCCTGATCTCGCTGCTGGGGCTGTTCCTGCTCATCGGCATCGTCAAGAAGAACGCCATCCTGATGATCGACCTGGCCCTGCAGCTGGAGCGCAACGACGGCCTGTCGCCGGCGGAGTCGATCCACCGCGCCTGCCTGCTGCGCCTGCGGCCGATCCTGATGACCACCCTGGCCGCCATCCTCGGCGCGGTGCCGCTGCTGATCGGCGGCGCCGAGGGCGCGGAGATGCGCCAGCCGCTGGGCGTGACCATCATCGGCGGCCTGGTGCTGAGCCAGATCCTCACCCTTTACACCACCCCCGTGGTCTACCTGTACCTCGACCGCCTGCGCCATCGCTTCAACCGCTGGCGCGGCGTGCGTACCGACGCTTCGCTGGAGACACCGCTATGAGTCCGCAAACCCGCCGTCTGTTCCCGGTGCTGGCCCTGGCCATCGCCCTGGCCGGTTGTGCCATCGGGCCGGATTACCAGCAGCCCGACCATGCCGTGCCCGCCCAGTTCAAGCATGCCGAAGGCTGGAAGGCCGCCGCGCCCGCCGACGCCCTGACCCGTGGCGCCTGGTGGGAGCTGTACGGCGACACCACCCTGAACGACCTGCAAAAGCGCCTGGAAACCTCCAACCAGACCCTGGCGCAGTCCGTCGCCCAGTTCCGTCAGGCCCAGGCGCTGGCCCGGGGCGCGCGTGCCTCGTTCTTCCCCTCGGTGAGCGCCAACGCCAGCAAGACCCGCTCCGGCCAGGGCGGGAGCAGCAGCACCGTGCGCCTGTCCGACGGTTCCACGGTCACCAGTGGCGGCAGCGGCGGCATCTCCAACAGCTACAGCGCCACCCTCGGCGTGAGCTGGGAGCTGGACCTCTGGGGCAAGCTGCGCCGCCAGCTGGAAGCCGACAGCGCGAGCATGCAGGCCAGCGCCGCCGACCTCGCCGCCGTGCGCCTGAGCCAGCAGTCCGAGCTGGCGCAGAACTACCTGCAACTGCGGGTGATGGACGCGCAGAAGCGCCTGCTGGATGCCACGGTACAGGCCTACGAGCGCTCGCTGAAGCTCACCGAGAACCAGTTCCGCGCCGGCATCGTCACCCGGGCTGACGTGGCCCAGGCGCGCACCCAGCTGAAGAGCACCCAGGCCCAGGCCATCGACCTCAAGTACCAGCGCGCCCAGCTGGAGAACGCCATCGCCGTGCTCATCGGCGTGCCGCCGGCCGAGTTCGACCTGGCCGAGGTGGACAGCGTGCCGGGCCTGCCCCAGGTGCCGGCGCTGGTGCCCTCGCAACTGCTGGAACGCCGCCCGGACGTGGCCTCGGCCGAGCGCAAGGTGATCGCCGCCAACGCGCAGATCGGGGTCTCCAAGGCCGCCTACTACCCCAGCCTCAACCTCAGCGCCACCGGTGGCTACCGCAGTGGCGGCCTGAGCGACTGGATCAGCACGCCGAACCGCTTCTGGTCCATCGGCCCCGAGTTCGCCCTCAACCTGTTCGACGGCGGGCTGATCCGCTCCCAGGTCGACCAGGCCGAAGCCAGCTACGACCAGACCGTGGCCAGCTACCGCCAGACCGTGCTCGACAGCTTCCGCGAGGTGGAGGATTACCTGGTCCAGCTCAGCGTGCTGGAAGAGGAGAGCGGCGTGCAGCAGGAGGCCCTGGAATCCGCCCGCGAGGCCCTGCGCCTGGTCACCAACCAGTACAAGGCCGGCCTGCAGGACTACAGCAGCGTGGTCTCCAGCCAGGCCACCGCCCTGTCCAACGAACGCACTGTGCTCAGCCTCACCGGCACCCGCCTCACCGCCAGCGTCCAGCTCATCGCCGCCATGGGCGGCGGCTGGGAGCAGGCGAAGCTGGAGCAGGTGGATTCCGACGACGAGGGGCAGCCGGCGCCCTGAGCGGGGCGGCTGGCACGCCGCCCATCCCCCGGACTGAAGCCCGGGCTACATCCTGTCCGTAGGATGGGTAGAGCGAAGCGAAACCCATGTGGTTGTGCGGTGCCCAATGCCTCTGTGCATGGGATCGGCTTCGCTCGGTGGATGAAAAGAGCGCCATCCACCCTACGCAGCGGTCACGTCCATCCGTCGTGGGAGCGAATTCATTCGCGAATAGCGTTCGTGCCGGGCATCGCGGTTATTGGCTCCCCCCACCACAAAGCCTGACCAGGCGCTCTTCCAGCTCACGGCCGGCGCTGCCTTGGCCGGGGCGGCTGTAGAGGGCGAGGCGTACGCCCTGGATGTCGGGCAGGCCGCTGCTGGCGTCGAGCACGCGGTGCTGGGCGGTGGCGATGCGCAGGGGTAGCAGGCTGATGCCGAGGCCGGCGGCGACGGCGGAGCAGACGCTGGCGAGGCTGGCGCTGGAGTAGGCGATGCGCCAGCGGCGGCCCTGCACGTCGAGGCCGTGGAGCATCTCGTTGCGGTACAGGCCGCCGGCGGGGAAGGCCACCAGGGGCAGGGGCTCGCGGCCCAGCACCGGGTTGTCGCGGCTGTCGAACCAGCCCATGGGCTCCGGCCAGGAAGCGAGGCAGTCGTCGCTGTCGCCCATCTGCTTGACCAGCAGCAGGTCGAACTCACCCCCCTGCCAGGCGCGGCGCAGGTCGGGGCCGAGACCGCTGGTGACCTCCAGGCGTGTGCCGGGGTGGTTGGTGGCGAAGGCGGCCAGCAGCGGCATCAGGCGTTCGGCGGCGAAGTCCTCGGGCACCCCCAGGCGCAGCACACCGACGCTTTCCAGGTCGCCCATGGCGTCGCGCGCCTCTTCCTGCAGGGCGAGCAGGCGCCGTGCATAGCCCAGCAGGCGCTCGCCTTCGACCGTGGCCACCACGCGGCGCTGGCTGCGGTCGAGCAGGCGGCAGCCGGCGTCGGCTTCCAGGCGACGCAATTGCTGGCTGACGGTGGATTGGGTGAGGTGCAGGCGCTCGGCGGCGCGGGTGAAGTTGCCGCAGTCGGCCACTGCCACGAAGCTGCGCAGGAGTTGCGGGTCGAACATGGCTGATCATTCCTATTGCCACTGATTGGCATGGATATATTTAATTTCATAATACATCAGGCGCTCGCCATACTCGCGGCTCGATCATCGAAGGAGAGTTGCAATGTGGCATTGCACATCGCTTTTGCGGGCGGCCTGGCTGGCCGGGCTGTTCTGGACGGGCTCGCTCATGGCCGCTGACAACGATCTGCTGCGCGCCGTGCGTGACGGACAACTGCCGGCTGTGGAGCGCCTGCTGCAACAGGGCGCGGCGGTCGACGTCACGGGCGCCGGCGGCAATACGCCGTTGTTGCTGGCGACTGCAGGCAACCAGGTGGCGATCGCCCGGCGCCTGATTGAGGCCGGCGCCGATGTGAACCGCAAGAACCGCATCCAGGACAGCGCCTACCTGCTGGCTGGTGCCAGCGGCCATGAGGACATCCTGGCCCTGACGCTCGCCCACGGCGCCGACCTGCGCAGCACCAACCGCTACGGCGGCACGGCGCTGATCCCCGCGTGCGAGCGGGGCCACGTGGGCGCGGTGCGCCTGCTGATCGACGCTGGGGTTGATCTGGACCACGTCAACAAGCTCGGTTGGACCTGTCTGATGGAGGCCATTGTGCTGGCCGACGGCGGCGAGGCACATCAGCGCATCGTGGCGATGCTGATCGAGGCGGGCGCCGATCTGAATCTGCCCGACGGCGGTGGTGTCAGCCCTTTGAAACAGGCTGAGCGCCGAGGCCAGCACGCCATCGCCAATCTGCTTCGCGAAGCGGGCGCATCCTGAGAACGGAGGTTTCATGCAAGACGATCAAGGCTACCTGCAGCGGGCCGTAGCGCTCGCTCGCGACAACCTGGAGGCGGGCGGCCGCCCGTTCGGTGCGCTGCTGGTGAAAGACGGCGCGGTGCTGGCCGAGGCGGTGAACGAGATCCACCTCAGCGGCGACCCCACCGCCCACGCCGAGCTGCTGGCCATGCGTGCCGCCAGCCAGAGCCTGGGCCCGCGCCTGGAGGGCTGCGTGATCTACGCCAGCGGCCAGCCCTGCCCAATGTGCCTGGCCGCCATGCACCTGAGCGGCGTGAGCCGCGCGGTGTTCGCCATCGCCAATGAAGAGGGCGAGCCCTTCGGTCTCTCCACGGCGGCCATCTACCAGCAGTTGGCGCTGCCCCTGGCGCAGCAGCGCCTGCCGGTGCGGCACCTGCCCCAGGCGGGCGCCACCGCGCTCTACCAGCGCTGGAAGGACCTGCATGCACAAGGCTGAAACCCGCACCCCGCTGGTCGCCTGGCTGCTGTTGGTGGCCCTGGGCCTGAACCTGCGGCCGATCCTCGGTTCGGTGAGCCCGCTGTTGGGCGAGATCCGCGCGGCCACCGGCCTGAGCTTCCAGGGCACGGCGCTGCTGACCACGTTGCCGGTGATCTGCATGGGCCTGGTGGCCCTGGCGGCGGTGCGCCTGGAAGCGCGTTTGGGCGAGCGACGTGGCGTGGCAATCGGACTGGCGTTGATCTTCAGTGCCTGCCTGGCCCGCTGGCTGTGCGACCAGGGCGGCGCGCTGCTGGGTACGGCGCTGCTGGGTGGCATTGGCGTGGCGCTGATCCAGGCGCTGGTGCCGGCGGTGATCAAGCGCCAGTTCGCCGGCCGCGTGGCCCTGGCCATGGGGCTGTATTCGGCGTCGCTGATGAGCGGCGGCGGGCTGTCGGCCTTGCTCAGCCCGGTACTGGCCGGGCATTTCGGCCACTGGCAGGCGGGGCTGGGCTTCTGGCTGGTGCCGGCGGCCCTGGCCTGGGTGCTGTGGTTGTGGCTGCCCATGGCGGGCAGCGCGGCACCGCGCGTGGCGGGCGGCGGGCCGAGGCTGCTGGGAGACCGCCGCGCCTGGACGCTGGCGCTGTACTTCGGGCTGATCAACTGCGGCTACATGAGCATGGTGGCCTGGCTGCCGGCCTTCTATCAGCAATTGGGCTGGAGCCCGACCCGCAGCGGCTCCCTGCTGGCCTTCATGACGGTGTTCCAGGTGCTGGCCGCGTTGGTGATGCCGGCCCTGGCCCAACGCAGTGTGGACCGCCGTCCGCTGTTGATGCTGTGCCTGGCGGCCCAGGCGGTGGGCTTCGCCGGGTTGGTGTGGATGCCGCAGCAGCTGACCCTGCTGTGGGTGGCGCTGATCGGCTTCGGCCTGGGCGCGTGCTTCGCGCTGAGCCTGATCCTCACCCTCGACCATCGCCGTGACCCGCGCGAGGCGGGGCAACTGGCGGCCTTCGTGCAGGGCATCGGCTTCCTGATCAATGCGGTGTCGCCCTGGCTGACGGGCTGGCTGCGGGAGGTGACGGGCAGCTTCACCAGCGCCTGGGTGGTGCTGGTGGTGATGGTGCTGGCGATGCTGGCGCTGACCCGGGTGTTCAGCCCGGCCAGCTATGGGATGGCGCCGGGCGGCGAGGTGCCGGCCCGGGCCTGAGGCGGGTTACTGCGACTGCTTGCGGTTGACGATCTGCGCGGCCTTGACGATGTCGGCACCGATGGCGGGGGTGAACTGCTCCCACACCGGTTGCATGGCGGTGCGCCAGGCCTGGCGTTCCTCGGGGGTGAGGGTGACCAGCTGGGTCTTGCCGCTGCTCTGGATGCGCTGGCGATCGGCCAGGTTCTGCTGCTCGGCGGCGTGGTTCACCGCGAAGGTGACCTCGTCGATGATGGCTTCCAGCTCGGTACGGGTCTTGTGCGGGATGGCGTACCAGGTGCGCGAGTTGGTCACCAGCATGTAGTCCAGCACGCCGTGGTTGGTTTCGGTGATGAAGGGTTGCACGGTGTGCAGCTTCTGGCTGTAGAGGTTGGACCAGGTGTTCTCGGTGCCCTGGACCTTGCCGCTCTGCAGCGCCGCGAAGGCTTCGGCGAAGGGCATCGGCACGGCCTTGGCGCCGAGCTGGGCGAACTGCGCTTCGAGCACGCCGGAGGCCTGGATGCGGAAGGACAGGTCACGGGCGTCTGCGGGGGCGCGCAGGGCGCGATTGGCCGACATCTGCTTCATGCCGTTGTGCCAATAGGCCAGGCCGACGATGCCCTTGTCTTCCATGGAGCGCAGCAGCTGGCGGCCCTTGGCGCGCTTCTGGAAGCGGTTGACGGCTTCGAGGTCGTCGAACAGGAAGGGCAGGTCGAATATCTGCAGCTGCTTGGTGTACTGGTCGAACTTGGCCAGCGACGGGGCCAGCAGGTCCACCTTGCCGTCCGCCAGGGCCTGCAGCTCGTCGGCGTCGCCGAACAGCGTGGAGTTGGGGTAGACCTCCACCTTCACCTGGCTGCCGAGGCGTTCTTCCACCAGCTTCTTGAACATGAGTGCGCCTTGGCCCTTGGGCGTGTCGTCGGCGACCACGTGGGAGAAGCGCAGGGTGATGGGGGCTTCCTCCGCAGCGGCAGCGAAGCCGGTGGGCAGAGTCAGTGCGCAGGCCAGGACGGCGATGTACTTCTTGATCATTGATGTCCCTTTCTTGTTATCGGGCAGATAAATGCGCCTTCGCCGGTGAGCGAGGGCGGTGGGCGTGGCGGCGTCCATCGGGGGAGGCCGGCCACGTCCCTGTCGTTAGCGTAGTTGCCGCTTCGGTTTTCAGCCGGGCGGATGCCGGGCAGGGGGTGGCGGGTGGCCATGGACTGCCGGCGGATCGGCAATTATCTCCCAGGTACGTGGGTGCAATGAGCGGAGCACTGCTCAGTTCTGGCAAATAGCCGGTGGTGCGGGTGACGTGTCGTCGGCTGGCCGCGTCGGCGGCGCCTCTGGCGGATGACCGGCATCACGGCCGCGACCCCGCCAGCTATACCCAGTGGAGGCCCGGCCTGCCTGAAGTCGCCGTGGCCTCCCGGAGGGAATCCATGCCGCACCCTGCCAGAACCGCAATCGTCACGGGCGCCTCCAGAGGGATAGGTGCCGCCATCGCCCGACGCCTTGCCGCCGACGGCTTCCAGATCGTCGTCAACTATGCCGCCCGCCCCGAGGCCGCCGAACAGGTGGTGCGCTCGATCATCCAGGCCGGAGGCCGGGCGTACGCCATCCTCGCGGACGTCAGCGACCCGGCGGCGGTGGCCGTGCTCTTCGACCAGACCGAGCTGGAGTACGGCGAGGTCGATGTGCTGGTGAACAACGCCGGGATCATCCAGCCCGGCCTGGTGGACCTGGCCGATACCAGCGAGGCGCTGTATGACCGGATTTTCGCGGTCAACACCCGCGGCACCTTCAACACCATGAAGCTGGCCGCGCAGCGCCTGCGCGATGGCGGGCGGATCATCAACTTCTCCACCAGCGTGGTGGGCCTGGCGTTGCCGGGCTACGCCGCCTATGCCGGCTCCAAGGCGGCGGTGGAGGCCATGGGCCGGGTGTTCGCCAAGGAGCTGCGCGGCCGCGGCATCACCGTCAACTGCGTAGCGCCGGGGCCTACCGCCACCGAGCTGTTCCTCGACGGCAAGGACGCGGAAACCGTGGCGCGCCTGGCCAACCTGGCGCCCTTGCAGCGTCTCGGCCAGCCGGAAGACATCGCCGGGGTGGTGGCCTTCCTCGCCAGCGAGGAGGGCGGCTGGATCAACGGCCAGACGCTGCGGGTCAACGGCGGCATCGTCTGAGCCGTCCCGCCTGACCTTTCAGCAAAGCGAGGAAAAACCCCGGCAAGCCCTGTACAGTCGCGCCGCAGCATTCGCTGCCGCTCGTCGTCGAACGCACGGCGGGTGGTCGATCGATACGGGGTGCAGGGAGTGGTTGCATGGTGAAGGGAGGCAAGGCGCTGCTGTGGGGCCTGGCGCTGATGATGGGCGGCACGGGCGCTGCCGAGGCGGCGTCGCAGCTGCTCTGCAGCATGCGTTGGTCGAGCGCCAACGAGGCGGTCGACCAGCGTCTGGGCGGTGACTGCATGCTGGTGACGGCGAAGGGGGCGCTGCAGGTGCCGCAACTGTTCCAGCAGGTGGGTGGCGGGTTGCAGGCCGGGCGCTTCGCCTTCAAGCGCGACGAACTCTGGGGCTATGCCGATGACGCGGGGCGGGTGCTGGTGGCGCCCGGCCTGAGCATTGCCCGGCCCTTTGTCGAAGGGCGGGCGATGGTTTGCCGCGAGGAGGCCGAGCGGCGCTTCTGTGGCTACCTGGGCCTGGATGGCAAGCCGGCGTTCCCCTTGATCGAGGGGCTGTATTTCCTCCGTGACTACCGTGGCGGCCAGACCCTGGCGGCGCCCGATGGTGGCCGGGGCAATTTCATGATGGACAGCGCCGGGGTGCGCCAGGAGCTGGGAGCCAGCGCGGCCGGCCGTTGCAACACCTGGGTGCTGGAGACCCGCTCCGCCCGTGCCCTCGGGCGCTTGCCGGCGGATGGGCGGCTGCCGGTGCCGGGAGCCGATGCGCAGCACCCGCTGGGCGATTGCGCCCAGGCGCTGGAGGCGGTGCCGCCCCTGGAACTGGACCTGCCGGCGCTGTTCAGCGAGTGGCTGCACCTGCAGGTGACCCGTGTGCACCCCTTGAACGAAGGCGTGCGGGTGATGGCGACGGACGGGCCCTGGGGCTGGGGCCTGCTGGATGAGCAGGCGAAACCGTTGTTCGGCCCGGCGCCAAGGTTGTACAGCGAGCCGCTCGACCTGAGCCTGCGCGAGGGCCTGCTGCCCGTGCGCCTGCCCACCGGGGAGAACCTGGGGCAGGTGCAGTCGCCGAGTACGGTGCGTTTCATGGCGGCGGACGGCAGCTACCCGCTGCCGGGGGATTTCGAGGATGCCCACGGCTTCCACGAGGGCCTGGCGGCGGCGCGTTCGCCGCAGAACCACTTGTGGGGTTTCATCGATCACCAGGGAGCCTGGGTGATCGCCCCGAGCTACCCGGCAGTGATCGACGATTTCGATGAGGGGCGGGCGGTGGTGACCCTGCCGCTGCCCTACGAGCGCAGCGTCGAGGCGCTGATCGACCGCAGCGGGCAGGTGCTGGCCCGTTACGACGAGCTGCTGGCGCGCCATTTCCCCGACCCGCAGCTGGAGCAGTTGCCGGGGCCGCTGCCGTTCCTGCCCTGCGTGCTGAACGGTGCGAACTACCTGTCGCCAGAAGAACGGCGGGTGGCGCTGGAGGGGCTGGGCGGCGACTGGGCGGGCCTGTGCGTGGACGATCAATTGCGGATGAAGGCGCAGCAGATGGCGCTGCGCTTGCACGGCAGCCTGGCGCCGGACCGCTCGATCCTGCAGTGGTCCGCTGCCCTCGATGCCTGGCTGGCGCGCTTGCGGGCCTGCAAGGCCGACACCGGCTGCCAGCGGACGCTGCTGGACGAGGGACTGAGCGACCCGCGCTGGACGCAGGCGGTGGCCCCGGAAGGCGGTCTGGCCTTGCCGGAACTCCCGGGCAAGGTGCCGGAGCCCCTGCAGCAGCGCCTGCGCCAACAGGTGGCGCAGTCGGGCAACTACTCGCCCGAAGACGAGGACATGGGCGATGGCTGGGGCAAGGCGAGCCTGTGGTTCGGCCGGGTCGACCTGGGCGAAGGCCGGCCGGGCGTGCTGGTGTCGCAGAACGTGCAGCGCAGCAACGCCCATTGGCTGTTCGCGGTGGATGACCCAGGCGAGCCGCAACTGCTGCTGGAAGGGCAGGGCATGCTCGGCGCGGTGAGCGGGCCGCTGAGCCAGGGCCATGTGCCGGTGCGCATGTATGCGGACCAGGGGGAGGGGGTTTCCGACTGGCGCTTCAACGGCTCGACCTATGTGCTGGAGGCGTCCTGCTGGCAGGCCTGGGGCGTGGATGTGCTGCTGAGCTACGACTGCCAGCCCGCCGGCCCCGATTCAGGGCGCTAGCGGGAACTCCAGCACGAAGCGCGTCCAGCCACCGGCCGATTCGCAGCGGATGGCGCCGCCGTGGGCGTGGACGATGGAGCGGGTGATGGCCAGGCCGAGGCCGGCGTGCTCCGCCTGGCCTTCACGGCGCGCCGGGTCGCCACGGAAGAAACGGTCGAACAGCCGCGGCAGCAGTTCGGCGGGGATCGGGGTGCCGTCGTTGGCCACTTCCAGGCGCACCTGGCCGGCGTCCTGCTGCACCAGGAGCTGGATGTGCCCGCCCGGCGGGGTGAAGCGCAGGGCGTTGTCGATCAGGTTGGACAGGGCGCGGCGCAGCAGGGCGCGGTCGGCCGGCAGGCGGGCGTCGCCCTGGCGGGTGAGGGTGACCTGGCCATCCTCGGCCAGGGGCGCGAAGAATTCCGCCATTGCGTCCAGCTCGGCCCCCAGCTGCAGGGGCTCCAGGCGGGTGGGGAGCAGGCCGTGCTCGGCCTTGGCCAGGAACAGCATGTCGTTGACCATCTGCGCCAGGTGCTGCAGCTCTTCGAGGTTGGAGTGCAGGGCTTCGCGGTAGGCGTCGCCGTCGCGGGGCTGGGCGAGGGTGACCTGGGTCTGGGTGAGCAGGTTGGACAGCGGCGTGCGCAGCTCGTGGGCGATGTCGCTGGAGAAGGCCGAGAGGCGCTGGAAGGCGTCGTCGAGGCGGCCAAGCATGGCGTTGAAGGCCTGGGTGAGGCCAGCCAGCTCGGCAGGCAGCCGGTCGTCGGCCAGGCGCGTGGTGAGCGAGCTGGCGGAGACGCCGGCGGCGACTTCGGTCATCCGCCGCAGGGGGCGCAGGCCGTTGCGCACGGCCCAGGCGCCGAGCAGGGCGGTGGCCAGGGCGCTGAGGCCGACGGTGAGCCAGATCAGCCGCTGCATGCGTTCGAGGAAGTGCTGGTGGTGGGTGATGTCCAGGCGCAGTTCCAGCCGGGGCGATTGCGCGCGCTCCGGCTCCAGGGGCGCGTCGAAGCGGCGCCAGGCGGTGTCGCTGTGGCTGTCATGGCCGGCGCCGGAGACGGCCTGGCTGTCGAACCAGGGTTCGCCGTCGGCGCCGAGGATGCGCAGGGCCAGGTCGGGGTGGCGTTCCAGCTCGGTGCGCAGTTCGTCTTCGTGGCGGCCGATGGCTTCGGCGTTGCGCGCCGGGCCGAGGATGCTGCGGAACACCTCGACCTTGCCGGCCAGCAGTTGCTGGTCGAGTTCGACGAAGTGCGCGGCGCTGGCGCGGTCGAAGAGCAGGCCGGCGATCAGCGAGACGGCGGCGGTGCAGGCGGCGAACAGCAGGCTGAGGCGGGCGCCGAGGGACAGGCGGCGCATCAGGCGTCCCGCGCCTCGAGCACGTAGCCCATGCCGCGCACGGTGTGGATGAGCTTGGTCGACCAGGCGTCGTCGACCTTGGCGCGCAGGCGGCGGATGGCGACCTCGATGACGTTGGTGTCGCTGTCGAAGTTCATGTCCCAGACCTGGGAGGCGATCAGCGACTTGGGCAGCACCTCGCCGTGGCGGCGCAGCAGCAGTTCCAGCAGGGCGAATTCCTTGGCGGTGAGGTCGATGCGCTGGCCGTCGCGCTCGACCCGGCGGCGCAGCAGGTCGAGGCGCAGGTCGGCCAGTTGCAGGCTGGTTTCCTGCTGGCCGGTGGCGCCCCGGCGCAGCAGGGTGCGCACCCGGGCCAGCAGCTCGGCGAAGGCGAAGGGCTTGACCAGGTAGTCGTCGGCGCCCTGTTCCAGGCCGCGCACGCGGTCTTCCACGGCGTCGCGGGCGGTGAGGAACAGCACGGGGATCTCCAGGCCGGCGTCGCGCAGGGCGCGCAGGACCTGCCAGCCGTCGCGGCCGGGGAGCATGACGTCGAGGATCACCAGGTCGTAGTCGCCGGTGAGGGCCAGGTGCTGGCCGGCAATGCCGTCGCTGGCGAGGTCGGCGAGGAAGCCGGCTTCGCCCAGGCCCTGGCGCAGGTAGTGGCCGGTCTTGGGTTCGTCTTCGACGATCAGCAGTTTCATGGGGCACTCGTGGCGGGGAACGCTTGCTTTATACCGCGCCGGCGGCCGCCGGTGGCGCAAGCTGACAAAGTTGTAATGTCGCGGTCAGCCAGGCGCCAGCCTGGGGTGCTTAAGGTGGCGCCATCGTCACTCAAGGAGCGCCTTATGAAATCCTCTCTCATCGCCCTGGCCCTGGGCCTGTCCATCAGCCTGCCGGTGCTGGCCGACACCCCGGCCGGTGGCTATGCCTTCGGTCACCCGGGCAAGGCCGCCGAGGCCGACCGCACCGTGGAGATCACCCTCGGCGACATGTATTACGAGCCGGCCAGCCTGGAGGTGAAGGCGGGTGAGACGGTGCGCTTCGTGCTGAAGAACACGGGCGGCCTGCTGCACGAGTTCAACCTGGGCGACGCCGCCATGCATGCGGCGCACCAGAAGGAAATGCTGCAGATGCAGCAGATGGGCATGCTCACTCCCACCGGTATGAACCACAACATGGGCCAGATGGACCACAGCAAGATGGGCCACGACATGGCCGGCATGGACCATGGCGCGATGATGAAGCACGACGACCCCAACAGTGTGCTGGTGGAGCCGGGCAAGACCGCCGAGCTGACCTGGACCTTCAGCGCCACCACCGGGCTGGAATTCGCCTGCAATATCCCCGGGCATTACCAGGCGGGGATGGTGGGCAGCCTCAAGGTCACGCCATGAAGCGGGTGCTGATCGGCGCCGGGCTGCTGGCCCTGGCCGCCAACGCCCTGGGCGGCAGCTACGACCTGGTGATCGACGAGGGGCAGGTCGAGCTGAGCGATGGCCGCCGGCCGGCGCTGACCATCAATGGCCAGTCCCCCGCCCCGGAGTTGCGCTTCAAGGAGGGCGAGGAGGTGGAGATCCGCGTCACCAACCGCCTGGACCGCGACACCTCGCTGCACTGGCACGGGATCATCCTGCCCTACGACCAGGACGGCGTGCCGGGCATCAGCTTCCCCGGCATCAAGCCCGGGCAGACCTTCACCTACCGCTTCCGCCTGCAGCAGTCGGGCACCTACTGGTACCACGCCCACAGCGACTTCCAGGAACAGGAGGGGTTGTACGGGCCGCTGGTCATCGAGCCCCGGGCCCGCGAGCCGTACCGCTACGACCGCGAATACACGGTGATGCTGTTCGACTGGCAGGACGAGAAACCCGAACGCACCCTGGCCAACCTGAAGAAGGACGCCGAGTACTACAACGACCAGAAGCTGACCGTCGGGGACTTCTTCCGCGATGCCGCTCGCGATGGCGTCTGGGCGACGCTGAAGGACCGCTGGGCCTGGGGTGACATGCGCATGTCGCCGACCGATATCGCCGATGTCAGCGGCTTCCGCTTCCTGGTCAACGGCCGCGACACCGGGCAGAACTGGACGGCATTGTTCAAGCCGGGCGAACGGGTGCGCCTGCGCCTGATCAACGCCTCGGGCATGAGCTACTTCGACCTGCGCATCCCCGGGTTGCCGATGACCGTGGTGCAGGCCGATGGCAACGACGTGTTGCCGGTGACGGTGGACCGCCTGCGCATGGCGGTGGCGGAAACCTATGACGTGATCGTGCAGCCGACCGAGGACCGCGCCTATTCGCTGTTGGCCGAATCCATGGACAGGCGTGGCCTGGTGCGTGCCACCCTGGCGCCGCGCGAGGGAATGGCCGGCGAGGTGCCGCCCCTGGGTGCGCCGCGCCGCCTGACCATGGCCGACATGGGCATGGCTCACGACATGGGCGATATGGGTGACATGGCAGGCATGGACCACGCCGCCATGGGCCACGGGATGCCACAGGCGCCGGCGGGCAACCCCGACTACGCGCCGGGTAGCGGCGTGGCGCCGGAGGCCGAGGGCGGGCGCGTGCTGGTCTACGGCGACCTCAAGGCGATGCGCCCGGACGCCCGCTACCGCGCGCCGGACCGCACCATCGAGCTGAAGCTCACCGGCAACATGGAGCGCTACTTCTGGTCCTTCGACGGGGTGAAGTATTCGGAGGCCGAGCCTATCCGCCTGCGCTACGGCGAGCGCGTGCGCTTCCGCTTCGTCAACCAGACGATGATGAACCACCCCATGCACCTGCATGGCATGTGGATGCAGCTGGACAAGGGCAACGGGCGGCTCAACCCGCTCAAGCACGTGGTCAACGTGGCGCCCGGCAGCACCCTGGAAGTGGACGTGCCGGCCGACGCCATCGGTGAGTGGGCCTTCCACTGCCACCTGATCTACCACATGGCCAGCGGCATGTTCCGCAAGGTGATCGTCGAGGCGCCCGACGGCAGCAGCCGTTCCCTGGGCGACGCGATGGAGATGGACAGCAAGGGGGAGGCCGCTCATGCGCAGCATTAAGTGGGGATTGCTGGCGGCATTGGCCAGCCCGGCAGCGCTGGCGATGGACATGGACGCCATGCCCGTCGGCTACTTCGGCTTCGATCGCCTGGAGAGCCGTTTCCACGGCGACGACGCCCAGCTGGCCTGGGAGGCGGAGGGCTGGTACGGCACTGACCTGCACAAGCTGGTGCTGAAGAGCGAAGGCGTGCGCGATGCCGGCGGGCCGACCGTGGACAGCGAGACGCAGCTGCTCTATCGGCGCATGGTCAGCGACTTCTTCGACTGGCAGGCGGGGCTGCGCCACGACGACCAGCCCGGGCCTTCGCGCAGCCACGCGGTGCTCGGCCTCAAGGGGCTGGCGCCGCAGTGGTTCGAGGTGGAGGCGAACCTGTTCCTCAGCGAGCGGGGCGACCCCTCCCTGCGCCTGGAGGCGGAGTACGAGCTGCTGCTGACCCGCAGTCTGGTGCTGGAGCCGCGCCTGGAATACGACCTGGCCCTGGCCGACGACCACGACCTGGGGCGCGGCGCTGGCGGCAGCACGCTGGAGACCGGGCTGCGCCTGCATTGGCGGCTGGCGCCGGACTTCTCGCCCTATGTCGGCTACGAGTGGGAGCGCACCTATGGGCGCAGCGGCGATTGGCTGCGGCAGGAGGGCGAGGCGGACGAGGAGGGGGCCTGGGTGGTGGGGCTGCGCGCCTGGTTCTGACCGGGCGCCGCGCGGGTTTCGCGGTGGGTGGCGGCCTGTATACAATTGCCGGGTTTTCCCGCTCAGGTCGCCTTCCTCATGCAGCATCCCGCCGAACACTCGCCGCTGGGCAAATCCAGCGAGTACATCAGCACCTACAGCCCGCAACTGCTGTTCCCCATCTCCCGCGTGGCGAAGTGGAACGAGCTGGGGCTGACGGCGGAGACCCTGCCTTATAAGGGCGTGGATTTCTGGAACTGCTATGAGCTGTCCTGGCTGACCCCGTCCGGCAAGCCAGTGGTGGCCATCGGCGAGTTCGCCATCCCGGCGGCCTCGCCGAACATCATCGAGTCGAAGTCGTTCAAGCTTTACCTCAACTCGCTGAACCAGAGCGCCTTCGCCAATGCCGCCGAACTGGTGGCGGTGCTGGAGAAGGACCTGTCGGCCGCCGCCGGCGCGCCGGTGAAGGTGCGCGTGCGCAGCCTGGCCGAGGTGGAAGCCGAAGGCGTGGCCCGCGCCGCCGGGACCTGCATCGACGACCTGGACGTGGCCATCGCCAACTACGAGCACCCGCAGCCGGAGCTGCTGCGTGCCGATGCCGGCGAGGTGGTGGAGGAGGCGCTGCACAGCCACCTGTTGAAGTCCAACTGCCCGGTCACCAGCCAGCCGGACTGGGGCACCCTGGTGGTGGAGTACAAGGGCGCGCGCCTGGATCACGCCAGCTTCCTGGCCTATATCGTCAGCTTCCGCCAGCACTGCGACTTCCACGAGCAGTGCGTGGAGCGCGTCTTCCTCGACCTGCAGCGCCTGCTCAAGCCGGAGTACCTGACGGTGCATGCCCGCTACGTGCGTCGGGGCGGGCTGGACATCAACCCCTACCGCAGCACCCATGAGCTGGCACCGGACAACGGGCGGCTGGCGCGGCAGTAGGCGGCGCGGGATGCCGGGCTGAAGCCCGGCCACGGCCCCAGAATGCAAAACCCCGGCACATGGCCGGGGTTTTTCGTTTGCGGGCGTTCAGATGCCCATGTTCGCCAGGCTCTGGACGATGTTGCGCAGGGTGCCGGCCAGGGTCGGGTGCTTGATCTCGAAGCGCTCGACCGCGAGGTTGACGCCGTCCACCAGGCTGTCGTCGGGCGGGGTGGCCGGTTCGGTGGCCAGTTGCAGTTCGATGTCCTGGATCAGCGTGTTCAACTCGGCGCGCTCGTGCTCATCCATCGGGGCGTCGCTGGCCAACTGCTCGCGCAGTTCTTGCAGTTGCTGCTGCAGACGTTCAGACATGGCGTTCTCCTTTCATATGACTCAGGAGTGGACCTCCGGCGGCTGCCAAAAGGTCCCTCGTGTCGTTGAGATTAATCCAGGAGTGCCGCGCGCGCCTGATCCCGATCAAGGCTGTAACAATTGCGCGGTCAGGGCTTTTCGCCTTTCTGCCGGCGCGCCGCGAGGTCGTCCAGGCAGGCGGGCAGCTCGCCCAGGTGGTCGATCACCGAGTGCGCGCCCAGGCGGTAGAGCTCCAGGGTGGCGCGGGCACGCAGGGGGTCGCGCTCGTTGGCGGCGAGGGCTTGCCAGTCGCCCAGGGCCTGGCCACAGAGGCGGCCGCTGGCGGCGAGGCCGACGGTCCAGAGCCCGGCATTGAGGCCGGCCTGGAGCAGGCGCGGTTCGCTGCTGACCAGCACGCAGCCTTCCAGGCGCTCCACGCCCAGGGCGGCGAGGGCCCGCCAGCAGGCGTCGGGGGCTGGCCAGGGGCGGCTTTCGGGGTCGTTGCCGGCGGCCAGGGTGCTGGCCAGGGGGCCGGCGAGGGCGTGGGTGGTGCCTTCGGGCAGCTCGTCGAGCCAGGCGCCGGGGATCTGCCGGGCGGCGAGCAGGTCGAGGAGCTGGTCCAGCCCGGGGGCGGCTTCGGCGTGTTCATCGGCGGCGCTGGCCAGGGCTTCGTTGAAGCGCGCCAGTTCGGCGGCCTTGGCCGGGCGTTGCAGGGCATGGCCGAGGGCCTGGGTCGGCGGCAGGGTGGCGGCTTCCTGCAGGCGCTCCGCGGTGCAGCGGGGCAGGGTGCGGGTCAGGGCTACGGGGAGCGTCCTGGCGCCGAAATCCACGAGGCAGCCGGAGAGGCCGAAGAGCAGGGCATTGAATGCGGGCGGTGTGCTGGTGGGCATGGCAAGGTCATCCTGACGGGGTCAGGCCCCAGCCTAGCGAGGCCGCATGACGGCTGGATTAAGGAAAGATGACGGCTCAGCTGCCGTTCATCAGCTCGCGCAGGCTGGCGGGGACGGGGACCGGGCGGTTGCCGGCGTGATCGACCCAGACCAGCTTGCAGTAGCCCTCGCCGTAGAGGGTGTGCGGGTCTTCCTCGGTGCTCAGGCGGTGCTCGACCACCAGGCTGGAGGTGCCGACCTTGCCGGCGAACAGCTGGATGACCACGGTGGCGGGGTGCACCACGGGCTTGAGGTAGGTGTGCAGGGTCTGCAATACCACCGGGCCCTGCTCGACGTTGGTCATGGGGATGCCGTGCTGCTCGAACCAGGCGACGCGGGCTTCTTCCAGGTATTGGATATAGAGGGTGTTGTTGACGTGGCCGTAGCTGTCCATGTCGCCCCAGCGCACCGGGATGCGGGCAATATGAAGCAATCGTTTTTCCTGCATCGGGCGCCTTCGCTATGCTGCCTATTGAGTTCCCGATGGCCGTATAATGCGCGCCTCACCGGGCGGCCCACGGGTTCGCCACACTACTTTTCTCTAGGAGAGTCTGCAATGCGAATGATCGCCACCGGGTGGCTCGATCGTCTGGGTCGTGTGTGCTGCGTAGCGGGGCTGGCACTGCTGCCGCTGGCGGCGAATGCGGCGGAAAGCGATCCGTGGGAAGGCGTCAACCGGGTGATCTTCCGCTTCAACGACACCCTGGATACCTATGCGCTGAAACCTGTCGCCCAGGGCTACCAGGCGGTGACCCCGGACATCGTCGAGAGCGGCGTGCACAACGTCTTCAACAACGTCGGCGATGTCGGCAACCTGGCCAACGACCTGCTGCAGGCGAAGTTCCATGACGCCGGCGTCGACACCGGTCGCCTGATCTTCAACACCACCTTCGGCCTGCTGGGCGTGTTCGACGTGGCCACCCGCATGGGGCTGCAGCGCAACGACGAGGACTTCGGCCAGACCCTGGGCGCCTGGGGCGTGGGCAGCGGCCCGTACGTGGTGCTGCCGCTGCTGGGCTCGAGCACCCTGCGCGACGCGCCGGCGAAGATCCCGGACAGCTACCTGGGCCCGTACCCGTACATCGACCACGTGCCGACGCGCAACGTGATCCGTGGCGTGAACGTCATCGACGCCCGCGCCAACCTGCTGTCGGCGGAGAAGTTCATCCAGGGCGACAAGTACAACTTCATCCGCAACGCCTACCTGCAGAACCGTGAGTTCAAGGTGCGCGACGGCGAGGTCGAGGACGACTTCTAAGCGTTCGCGGGTATGAAAAAAGGCGGCCATCGGGCCGCCTTTTTCGTTTCCGCACGTTGCTCAGCGCATCGAGATGATGGCGAGCCCGATGGACTTGCCACCGTTCTCCCCGTCACTCAGGCGCACCACCTCGGCTTCGGCCAGGAGGCCCTGCAGTTCGGCGTGGTCGGATGGGATGTGGACCTTGACCTTGTCGCCGATCGCCAGCTCCACGTCCGCTTCCAGCTGCATGCCGGTACTGGAGAGGTCGCGGCAAAGGGCGGGAATCTCGCGTCCGGCATGATGCAGGACGACATGGGCTTCGACTTGCATCCGGATGAAATCGCGTTTCTCGCTATAGGCTCGATCGCTTTGGCTCATTGCCACTGTCCTCTTGTATTTGATGGACTCTCCCCGAGCTTCTTATAACTCCCGTCGATTTCTTGTGTAAAGGCGGGTTTCGACAATCGGTGCACGCTTGAATCGCCCCGCGGATGGGAGTACCGTCTGCGCCTTGAAGCGAACCCCCATACGCGCACCAGGGCCTTGGGCCGGGTGTTCAACCAGCCCGTCCCCTGGCGCCGTTTGCCTGGATACTCCATGCACAATACCAGTGCCAAGCTGCTGATCATCGATGACGACGAGGTAGTGCGCGCAAGCCTTGCGGCCTATCTGGAAGACAGTGGTTTCAGCGTCCTGCAGGCTGCCAATGGCTTGCAGGGGCTGCAGGTTTTCGAGCAGGAACATCCTGACCTGGTGATCTGCGACCTGCGCATGCCACAGGTCGATGGCCTCGAACTCATCCGCCGCGTCAATCAACTCCAGTCCGATACCCCGGTCATTGTCGTGTCCGGCGCTGGCGTCATGAGCGATGCCGTGGAAGCGCTGCGCCTGGGCGCGGCCGACTACCTGATCAAACCCCTGGAAGACCTGGCGGTGCTGGAGCACTCGGTGCACCGGGCGCTGGACCGCCACGCCCTGCGCGTGGAGAACCAGCGCTACCGCGAAGAGCTGGAAGCGGCCAACCGCGAACTCCAGGCCAGCCTGCACCTGCTGCAGGAAGACCAGAACGCCGGGCGCCAGGTGCAGATGAACATGCTGCCGGTGACGCCCTGGACGGTGGATGGGCTGAAGTTCGCCCACCAGATCATCCCGTCGCTGTACCTGTCGGGGGATTTCGTCGATTACTTCCGCGTGGACGATCACCGCGTCGCCTTCTACCTGGCCGATGTTTCCGGCCATGGCGCGTCGTCGGCCTTCGTCACCGTGCTGCTGAAATTCATGACCACCCGGCTGCTCTATGAGTCCCGGCGCGGCGGGCTGCTCCCGGAGTTCAAGCCTTCCGATGTGCTCGGCCATATCAACCGTGGGTTGATCAACTGCAAGCTGGGCAAGCACGTGACCATGCTCGGCGGGGTGATAGACGAAGAAAGCGGTCTTCTGACCTACAGCATCGGCGGGCACCTGCCGCTGCCGGTGCTGTTCAGCGAAGGCAAGGCGCGTTACCTGAGCGGGCGCGGCCTTCCGGTTGGGCTGTTCGATGAGGCGACTTACGAGGACCAGGTCCTCGAGCTGCCGGAGTCCTTCAGCCTGACGCTTTTATCCGACGGCATTCTGGACCTTTTGCCGGGAGATACGCTCAAAGAAAAAGAGGCTGTGCTACCGGAATTGGTGTGCACGGCAGGTGGCAGTCTGGATGGCTTGCGACAGGTGTTTGGACTGGCCAATCTGGGCGAGATGCCGGATGATATCGCCTTGCTGGTGTTGAGCAGGAACCTTGCATGAGTACCGGTAAAATCCAGTTTGCCGAGCAGGACGGAACCTTCGTCCTGAAGTTCGTCGGTGAAATTCGCCTTACCTTGTGTTCGGCTCTGGATGCGACCATTGAAAAGATCTTCTCCGCGCTGAATTTCTCTGCGATCGTCATCGATCTCACGGAAACTCGCAGCATCGACAGCACTACATTGGGCCTGCTGGCCAAGCTGTCGATCCTCTCGCGGCAGAAGGTAGGACTGTTGCCGACCGTGGTGACCACCCACCCGGACATCACTCGACTGTTGCAGTCGATGGGGTTCGACCAGGTGTTCAACATCGTCGGCAAGCCGCTGCCATGCCCGGAATGCCTGGAAGACCTGCCTCCGCAGGACCAGACCGAGGACGTGGTACGCACCAAGGTGCTGGAAGCACACCGCATCCTGATGGGGCTCAATGAGTCCAATCGAGAAGCCTTCCACGATCTGGTGAGCGCCCTCGAGCGCAGCTGATCGTCTTTCCCCCTGATTGGTGAACCCGCGCGCGCAGCCTTGTGGCTGCGCGCGCGTTTTTATTTCTGGCGGGCGTTGAGCAGGGCTTCGAGCTTTTCCTGGTCGCGGGCGAACAGGCGGATGCCTTCCGCGAGCTTCTCGGTAGCCATGGCGTCTTCGTTGAACTGCCAGCGGAACTGGGCCTGGTCCAGGGCGACGCGTGGCTCGTTGTCGTTGCTCGCGCTGAGCGTGCGTTCCAGGCTGCCGGTATCGTCCGCCAGCTGTTGCAGAAGATCGGGGCTGATAGTCAGGCGGTCGCAGCCGGCCAGCTGCTCGATCTGGCCGAGGTTGCGGAAGCTCGCACCCATCACCACTGTGTCGTAGCCGTGGGCCTTGTAGTAGCGATAGATGCGCGAGACCGACTGCACGCCCGGGTCTTCGGCGCCTGCGAAGTCGCGGCCCTCGGCCTTCTTGTACCAGTCGTAGATGCGCCCGACGAAGGGGGAGATGAGGAAGACCCCGGCATCGGCACAGGCGACCGCCTGGGCGAAGTTGAACAGCAGGGTGAGGTTGGTCTGGATGCCGTCGCGCTCCAGCTGCTCGGCGGCGCGGATGCCTTCCCAGGTGGAGGCGATCTTGATCAGCACGCGGTCGCGGCCGATGCCGGCCTTGTCGTAGAGGCCGATCAGGCGTTCGGCGCGACGCAGCGTGGCCTGGGTGTCGAAGGACAGGCGGGCGTCCACTTCCGTGGAGATGCGCCCCGGGATCACCTTGAGAATCTCCTGGCCGACGGCGACGCCGAAGCGGTCACAGGCCAGGCCCAGGTCGCCCGCGCTGCCGGCGACCGCCGCGTCGAGCAATTCGGCGTAGCGGGGCAGGGCGGCGGCCTTGAGTAGCAGCGAGGGATTGGTGGTGGCATCGACCGGCTTGAGGCGGGCGATGGCGTCGAGGTCGCCGGTGTCGGCGACCACGGTGGTGAACTGCTTGAGTTGATCCAGCTTGGATGTCATGGACGAAGCCTTGTCGTTGCAGATTGCATGACCTTACCCGAGCCGCCTGGCCCGCTCAACGGGGCGGTGCGGGTAAATTCGTGGCCTTGTCCCGCGTCATTCTTCCCTGAGGGATCGAGCGGAACCGCCGCAGCAGTCTGACCGCCGGATTTGGATTTTTTTCCTTTTTTCTTGCGGGTTTTTCGTTCTCGTTCGTCTTTATTAGTAGAACCCCTGAAATTGCAGGGGGAAAAGAGGCCAGCAGGACCGCCAGCCTCGATGCGAGCCGAACAGGCAACAGATACAACAAGGAGTCATGCCATGCCGATGAGCGACCACCAGCACCTGCGCCACATGCTCCAGGAGGCCGGCCTGAAGACCAGTCTGCCCCGCCTGAAGGTGCTGGAAGTACTCTGCGATGCCAGCCAGGAAACCGGCGGCATCTCCACCCGCCTGCTGCACGAGCGCCTCAACGCCGCCGGCGAGCCCCTGTCACTGATCAGCGTGCGCCAGGTGCTTGGCCGCATGCTGGAAAGCGGCCTGGTCGTGCCCGAAGGGCAGAAGGGTTACTGCCTGGCGCGGAGCCAGAGCGCGGCTTAGTGGCCGCGTAACAGCTCGGTGGCCTGATCCAGCAGGCCCAATGGGTCCTGGGTCTTGTGCACGTCCACCGAGAGCAGCTGACGGAAGCGCCGCGCCCCGGGGAAGCCCTGGCCCAGGCCCAGCACATGGCGGGTGATGTGATGCATCTGCCCGCCTTCCGCGATGTGCCGTTCTATATAGGGGCGCAGCGCCGTCAGGGCCTCGGCCCGGGTCGGTTGCGGCGCCTGGTCGCCGAATAGCCGGGCATCCACGCCTGCCAGCAGGTAGGGGTTGTGATAGGCCTCGCGGCCGAGCATCACGCCGTCGAATACCTCGAGGTGGGCCGCGCACTCGTCCAGCGTCTTGATGCCGCCGTTGAGGATCAGCTCCAGGTCCGGGAAATCCTGCTTCAGTTGCGCGGCGATGTCGTAGCGCAGCGGCGGGATTTCACGGTTTTCCTTCGGCGACAGGCCTTCCAGGATCGCGATGCGCGCGTGCACGGTGAAGCTGCGGCAGCCGGCGTCGCGGACCTGGCCGACGAAATCACAGAGCTCGGCATAGCTGTCGCGCCCGTTGATGCCGATGCGGTGCTTGACCGTCACCGGGATCGCCACCGCATCCAGCATCGCCTTCACGCAATCGGCCACCAGCGCCGGATGCCCCATCAGGCAGGCGCCGATCATGTTGTTCTGCACCCGGTCACTGGGGCAGCCGACGTTGAGGTTCACCTCGTCGTAACCCGCTTCCTCCGCAAAGCGCGCGCAGGCCGCCAGATCGGCCGGCACGCTGCCGCCCAGCTGCAGCGCCAGCGGGTGCTCGGCCTCGTCATGGCGCAGGAAGCGCGCACGATCCCCCTGAAGCAGCGCCCCGGTGGTCACCATCTCCGTGTACAGCAGCGCATGGCGCGAAAGCAGGCGCAGGAAGAACCGACAATTTCTATCGGTCCAGTCCATCATCGGCGCAACGGAGAAACGGCGGGACAGCGCAGGGCGCGTGGTTACTGGGGTTGCGATGGGTTCGTTGAGCATTTTTCGTACGGCGATCGGAAAGCGAAAACGCAAGGAAGGCGCCGTGGCCCATCGGGCCGGGGGCCGCATCTTGCGGGAGGGGGCGTGAGTTTATCAGGAAAGCCTTACGTTTGACCGGTTGCGAGACAGAGTGGAGCTGGCTCCCCTATCCCGAGACCAAGGGCTTCACGCGCAGTTGGAGTGAATCAGCCCTGCGTCGCTTCATGAGGGCGCATCATCGGTGGGTTCAGTCTCGTATCCAGCCCGAACCTCTCCTGGCACACCACCTCATACAGCCCCTTCGCCAACAGCGGGTTGATCAGCAGGTTCCAGCTGTGCCGCGAGACAGAAGAGGGGATCAGCACAAACGGGTGCTTCGCCAGCAATTCATCGCCAAAGCGCTGCTGGCCACCGCTGGGGATGCCGGGTACCAACCAGTTGGGGTTTGGGACGGTATCCACGTCCACTCGATGGATCACTGAAGGGTCTTTGATGCGTGCGCCAGTGAGAATGTGCGGCACGTTATCCAATGCCTTGAAGCCCTTGTGCACGGCTACCTCAAGAATCGCCGTTGCCGGGTCCAGGCTGCTGTAAACCGCTTTCACCCCTTTCGAGTTCCAGCGCCCACCGACCAGCTCCGCTCCGATCCCGCTGTCCCAGGTGCCGGCATGTTGTGCTGCGTCCAGCCGCCAGAAGTGGATTTCACCGCTCCCCGGTGTCGTGATCACTGATAGACCCCGTGTTCCAGACGAGTGAGGAACTCATCCACCAACTCGAACCCAATCGGGTTGGTCAGCAGGTCCACCGGTTTGTGGTTATCCAGCCCCATCACTGGCTGCGACATCCAGCGCTCGGCCTCGTCGCTGCTGCCGAATACCAGCTTCGCTTTCTCCAACACCTGGGCGAAGCGCACGGCTCGGGCGCTCTGGTCGGGGTTCAGGGGCTCGTCTGGGTTCTTCAGCCGGCGGTGCAGGGTGCGTTCAGACAGGCCGATGATCTTCATCAGCATCTGCTCGTCCTTCAGCAGCGTGACCGAGGACACGAAGCTGATCACATCAGAAAGCGGGATGCCTTTCTCCGTCAGCTTGTAGATGGATATGCGGTCATCGAAGCGCGCACGGCCCCGGAGCAGGATGTCCGAAGTCCTGTCCTTGCCTTGCTTAAGCGCCTTGGTGGCACGCTTGCCCTGTTGCTCGGTGGATGCGGTGGTGCTCATGTTGCAGGCTCCTGCTTTGACACTTGGCGGTAAGTTTACTGCCAAATGGCTGGCGTGGCGCGAAATGATTCATCCCATTCCAACGGGGCACTGGCGGGGGCTGTGGCTTGTAAGCTCCCCAGGTGAGTCTTCATCGCATGCGGCTCCTCGCTACCGCCCCATAGGAGCAGCGTTGCCAACCCCGTCACGAACACGGATGGCAGGGAGATGGAGAGTGCGGAGCGCCATGCGCCGGATCAATTCCGGGTGATTTCAAGCCGCTAGGATGCGCCCGAAATCAACCACGGAAAGGAGTTCTTCATGTCGGATCGGGTTTCCATTCACCTGGCGGGCGCTCCGGGTATCCAGGCTGCGGAGAAGCTGCTCGAGCTGGATGGTTACAGCAGTTTCAGGCAGGTCATGAGCGGGGAGTTGTCCGCGGCGCTGGACGAGGAGTGCTACCTGGTGGCGCTTGGGGGGGACTACGTTGGCTTTGCGGTGATCCGAGGCGCTTCTGCCGGCAATTCGGGCTTCTTCGAGATCTTCCGGCTGTTCGTTGCAGTGCCCGCTCGTGGCAAGGGGGTGGGCAGGCGCGCGGTGGCTCAGATCATCGACCTGCTGAAGATGCGGGGCAAGGATGAGCTGGTTCTGGAGATCGAGAGCGATATCGCGGCTTCGTTCTGGGAGAGCGTACTGCAGGGCTACAAGATCCACGACCTGCATAACGGCAAGCGCATCGTCCACCTCTATCCCGCCTGAACCACGGGCTGGCGTTATACCTGAAGCCCCGGCCCATGCCGGGGCTTTTCATTGCCTGGCATTCCCTCACGCCTTCTCACGGCCCCGCGCCAGGCGCCTGCGCGGATGCACCTGCCGGCTCAGGCAGCTGCGGGCAGCGCCTCGGGCAGGTTCAGGCGCTGGCGCAGGTCGTGGAAGTGGGCGAGCGAGTCATGGAAGAAGGCCTGTGGCAGTACGCCGTAGCGGCTCAGGGCATCTTCCACCCGATCCAGCCCCGCCTGCTCGGCCAGTTCGTAGGCGCGCATGCCTTTTTCGATGCGCTCTCGGGTACTGGCGAAGTCGCTGAATTTCATGTCACGGCTGCTGGCGAAGTAGGCGAACTCGATGCGTGGGCGCAGCGCCACCTGGCGGATCAGCGGCCAGTCCAGCGCCGCCAGCGCCTGCTCCACGGCGGGCCCGACTATGACTTCCTGCTCCCAGAGGAAGAACGCTTCGAACAGCTCCCGTCGCACCGGTTGCGGCAGCGGCTCGCCCAGCGCCTGGGCCTGGTGGCAGCGGTTGAGCGCGGCCAGCAGGCGTGGCTGCAGGTAGTGCTCGATGCCGGTGGCCTGGCCATGCAGCCGGCTGAGGTGATAGGCCGTATAGGCCTCGACGCAGACCCGCCGGTTGATTTCGCGGAAGGCGTCGGCGAAGGCGTGCAGTTGGCGCAGCTTGTGGTGGCGGAGTGCAGGGGTGAAGAGGAACTGCGCGGAGAGCAGGGTGCCCACGCGCATGCCCAGGGCGAAGTAGCCGGCGCCCCAGAGCGCGCCGTGGGCGGCGATCAGCGGGAAGACATTACGCCCGCCGGAATCCTCGTAGAGGTGGTGGTAGACCGAGGCGCGCTGGCCGAGGTCGGTGAGGGCGCCGGCGAGAACCGTCGCCTCCTGGTGGATCCGCTGGTAGTCACGGTCGAGGGTGCCGCTTTCGCTATCCATATGCAGGGCTCCAAGGCTAATCATCTGGATTGAATCTATGCAGGCTTGGGCCTGCCAGCCTCGCGGCAAATTGCCTCAGGTCGCGTCACGGGCGGCCTCCGCTCTGGTTGCAGTGGGGGCGCCAGCCGCGCTGGCGTGGGTGTGTGACGGGGGTATCAGCAGGTCCAGCCGATACGTCCGCTGGTCGGCCGGTCGTCGGATTTACGGCGAAAGGCCAGTATCCTCCGCGCCTGTCTGTTCCCCTGGCCCAGGCGCCCGCCCGCGTGCGGCGTCGAAGCGCTGCCGGGGAGCAAGATCCATGGAGCCGTAGTCGCAGGACATTGGATGTTGTCTTCACCCCTCAGCCCGGCCGGGTTTCCTCTGGCCCGCTCGTTCCGCCCCCTTGTCGATCATGCGCTGCACAGGGCCCGCCACCAGGCGCGCGGCCATGCGCTGCCCGGCATTTCGCCGACGCAATCACATTCGGCAGATTTTCCGGGGGATGCATGTGGGGAATCGTCCCCGCAGCGCGTCTCCAGTCTTATCGCTTCGCCCCTCACCTCCGCCGATGCACCGCTGCCCACCGGGCGGCCGTCGCCGGCACCTTCCGCTCGTTCAAGGAGAACCCCATGAGCATCGTTTCGAGAACCGCTTTGCTGCCGATCCTGGCTACGGTGGCGTTGGCCGGCCTGTCGGGCTGCGCCACCGAAACCTCCACCGCCGTCGCCGTGCAGCAGGTCGAAAGCGTCAATCGCCCCTACAGCGGCGTGCGCGCACCGATCGCGGTCGGCAAGTTCGATAACCGTTCCAGCTACATGCGCGGCATCTTCTCCGATGGCGTCGACCGTCTCGGCGGCCAGGCCAAGACCATCCTCATCACCCACCTGCAGCAGACCAACCGCTTCAACGTGCTGGACCGCGACAACATGAGCGAGATCCAGCAGGAAGCCGCGATCAAGGGCCAGGCCCAGCGCCTCAAGGGTGCCGATTTCGTGGTCACCGGCGACGTCACCGAGTTCGGCCGCAAGGAAGTGGGCGACCACCAGCTGTTCGGCATTCTCGGCCGCGGCAAGACCCAGATCGCCTACGCCAAGGTGGCCCTGAACATCGTCAACATCTCCACCTCCGAGGTCGTCTATTCGACCCAGGGCGCCGGCGAGTACGCGCTGTCCAACCGCGAAGTGATCGGCTTCGGCGGCACCGCCAGCTACGACTCCACTCTCAACGGCAAGGTGCTCGACCTGGCCATGCGCGAAGCGGTGAACAAGCTGGTGAATGCGGTAGAGAGCGGCGCCTGGAAGCCGCAGAACTGAAACAGGGACGTCAGGACATGAACATGAGCAGGACAATCGCATGCGCGGCGGCGCTGTTGGGCAGCCTGGCGCTGGCCGGCTGCAGCGGGCCCAAGACGCTGTACCAGTGGGAGGGTTACCAGACCCAGGTCAACCAGTACTTCAAGGGCGAATCCAAGGAGGCGCAGGTGGAGGCGCTGGAAGCCGACCTGCAGAAGATCCGCGCGAAGAACGGCGCGGTGCCGCCGGGCTATCACGCCCAGCTCGGCCTGCTGTACTCCAGCCTGGGCAAGGATGACGAGATGATGCGTTCCTTCGAGACCGAGAAGGCGCTGTTCCCCGAATCCGCTTCGTACATGGACTTCCTCATGAAGAACGCCAAGGGAGGCGCCCAATGACCCGTTTACTCTCCCGCCTGCTGGCCTGCGCCGCGCTGGCGGCCCTGGTCAGCGGCTGCGCGCCGACCCGCAGCGTCGATTACTCGGCCTACAAGGAAGCGCGCCCGCGCTCCATCCTGGTGCTGCCGCCGCTGAACGAGTCGCCCGACGTGAAGGCCACCTACAGCATGCTGTCCCAGGTGACCTACCCGCTGGCCGAAGCCGGTTACTACGTGGTGCCGGTGGCGCTGGTGGACGAGACCTTCCGCCAGAACGGCCTGACCAGCCCCGGTGACATCCACCAGCTGCCGACGGCCAAGCTGCGCGAGGTCTACGGCGCCGATGCTGCGCTCTATGTCACGGTGAGCGAGTACGGCACCCAGTACATGCTGATCAGCAGTGCATCCATCGTTACCGCCAGCGCCAAGCTGGTCGACCTGAGAAGCGGCACCACCCTGTGGACCGGCTCGGCGAGCGCCTCCAGCGAGGAAGGCAACAACAATAACGGTGGCGGCCTGGTGGGCATGCTGGTGACGGCTGCGGTGAAGCAGATCATCAACAGCTCCATGGAGGACGCGTCCTATCCCATCGCCGGGATCGCCAGCGCGCGCCTGCTCTCCACCGGCTACAACGGTGGCCTGCTCTACGGTCCGCGTTCGCCGAAGTACGGCACCGACTGACCGGCAGCCGGCGCATCGCAATGGTGCGCCGGCCCGCTTGGCTGCCGGGTGGCAGCGTCAGTGCATCTCGATCCTGTTGCGTCCTTCCGCCTTGGCCCGATAGAGCGCCAGGTCGCTGCGTGAAAGCGCCGCCTCGGCGTTGGCGTCGCCGGCATCGAGGGTGGTGATGCCGATGCTGACGGTCAGGGGGATGACCTCGCCCTGGTGCTGCAGCGGGGTTTCCAGCATCTGCTGCTGCAGGCGCTGGGCGAAGACCAGGGCGCTGGCGTGGTCGGCGTCATTGAGCAGCACGGCGAACTCTTCCCCGCCCATGCGGCCGGCCAGGTCGACGCGGCGCATCTGTCCGGCGAGGAGGGCGGCGAAGTGGCGCAGGGCGTCATCGCCGACGCCGTGGCCCCAGCGGTCGTTGATCACCTTGAAGTGGTCCAGGTCGCACATCAGCAGCACCGCGCCACGCCCCGGCGCGCGTTGCAGCCGGGCCAGCTCTTCTTCGAGGCGTGCCATGAAATGGCGGCGGTTGGGCAGCTGGGTAAGGAAGTCGGTGGTGGCCAGGGCCTGCAGCTCGGCCTCGATGCGCTTCTGTTCGGTGATGTCGGTGATGAAGCCGTGCCAGAGCACGCTGCCGTCAGCCAGGCGCTTGGGGTGGGCATTGCCCTGGCGCCAGCCGGTGGGGCGGCCGGGGATCAGTACGCGGTATTCCATCTGCCAGGGGGTGAGGGCCAGGGCGGAGGTTTCCAGTGAGTTCTGGTAGGCGGGCAGGTCGTCCGGGTGGACCAGTGCCAGGATGCGTTCGCGCCCGTTGGGCAGCTTCAGCTGTTCGGGGGACAGCCCGTAGACGTCCAGGCTGCCGGCGCTGATGTAGCGGTAGCTGCCGCTGCCGTCAGGGCGCCCCATGTACTGGAAGACCATGCCGGGTATCTCGTTGGTCAGCTCCGTCAGCAGCTCGAGGTTCTGCTCCAGGCGCTCGCCCATGCGCTTCATTTCGGTGATGTCGGTGGTGGTGCCGATCATCCGCAGCGGGCGGCCCTGGTCATCGCGCTCGACGACTCTGCCGCGGCTGCTCACCCAGATGAAGTGGCCGTCCTTGTGGCGCAGGCGGTGCTCCACCTTGTATTGATCGGTGCGCGATTCGAAGTGGTCGAGCATGGTGCGCCGGACGTATTCCAGGTCGTCGGCGTGCACGCGGACGTAGGCGTCCTCGATGCGGGTGCCGATTTCATCGTCGGCATAGCCCAGCAGCGATTTCCAGCCGGGCGAGTAGTGGATCAGCCCGTTGACCACGTCGCGGTCCCAGATGCCGGTGCCGCTACCGGCCACGGCCAGGGCCAGGCGCTGTTCCTTTTCCCGCAGCACCCGCAGCCATTCGCGCATGCCCAGCACTTCGCGGCGGCGGGTGAACAGTTCGCTCGCCAGGTTGGCGAATTCGGCCAGCGCCTGCTGGTCCACCTCGCGGGGCTGGTCATCGAACAGCAGCAGCTCGCCGCCGCCATCGGCGATGGGGCAGCGGGCGATCGGTTGGGGTGTGCCGGAAACCAGCGCGCGTGCGGCTCGCTGCTGGTCGATGCCGTCGCAGGCGAGCGGGCCGTCGGGTTCTATCAGCACGGCAGCGCTGACGCCGAAGTGCAGGCGCACGAGGTGCAGCAGGGAAGAGAATCGGTTGGCCGTGGTGCTCACATCAATACCTCGAGAAACGGCTGGCTACGCTGGACGACCTGGAGGCTCATGGTCCCGTCCCTGGTCCGTTGGAGGCAGTCTCGTCTCCGCCGCACGACAACCTGCCATCGGCTTTGCAATGAATGTAACAGGATGTGACGCCAATCAAGTGGTTCCCTCGCCTCTGGATGCTAGCTTAGTGCCATTAACTTTCCATGGAAGGGTTGGTCCGTTCACGCCTTACCGGTGCCGTGCCTGGCTTTCCATGGTGACCCCGGGTGGACCCGCAGGCGTTCGTTGAGCTGCCTGCCGCCGCCTGGGGGCGACAGGGCACTGCAACCAACTGGAAGGGACACCACCATGATCAGCTTCAAGACCTCGCCTGAAACCCATCGCACCCTGAGCAAGGTGTCGATGATCCTGCTCAGCCTCGCCGCCGTGATCGGCGCCGGCTTCCTCATCGTCACCGCGATCCTCAACTACTTCAATGCCAACGCCATCCTCAAGGACCATTCCGAGGTGCTGGCGCCGGTGAGCCTGGACAGCGTGACCGAAGAACACCACCGTCGCGGCCGTACCAGCGAAACCTACCACTTCCATTACAGCTTCGAGGTGGCCGGCAAACCCTACGACGGCACCTTCGAGACCTCCGCGTCCAATGCCGAGCCCTACCTGCACGAGGGCGCCTCGGTGAAGGTGGGCTACGCCAATGCCGAGCCGTCGCACTTCGGTCGCCTCGATGTGCTGCAGAGCCAGGCCGATTTCGGCTCCAGCATCACCCGCGCGCTGACGGCCGTCCCCCTGGCCGCGTTGCTGGCCTTCGTCCTCCACCTGATGCTGACGCGCCGGTTGTTCGTCCCCAGGGAAACCTCGGCCTGATACGAAGAACCCCGCAAGCGCGGGGTTCTTTTTGGGTGCGTGCGGGGCTCAGGCGCCGCAGTCGTTCTGCAGGGTGGCCTGGGTGATGTTGCTGTCCGCCGGCACGCTGCGGGTCAGCCAGACGTTGCCGCCGATGACCGAGCCCTTGCCGATGGTGATGCGGCCGAGGATGGTGGCACCGGCGTAGATCACCACGTCGTCTTCGACGATGGGGTGGCGCGGCTGGCCTTTCTGCAGGTTGCCCGAGTCGTCCGAGGGGAAGCGCTTGGCGCCCAGGGTCACCGCCTGGTAGATGCGCACGCGCTCGCCGATGATCGCCGTCTCGCCGATCACCACGCCCGTGCCATGGTCGATGAAGAAGCTCCGGCCGATGGTGGCGCCGGGGTGAATATCGATGCCGGTGGCCGAGTGGGCGATCTCGGCGATGATGCGCGCCAGCAGCGGCAGGCCGTTACGGTAGAAGTAATGGGCCAGGCGGTGGTGGATCACCGCGTGCACGCCCGGGTAGCAGAGCAGCACTTCATCGACGCTGCGCGCCGCCGGGTCGCCCTGGTAGGCGGCCAGCACGTCGGTATCCAGCAGCACGCGCAGCTCCGGCAGGGCGGCGGCGAAGCCTTTCACTACGCGGATCGCCTGGCATTCGCTGTCGCCGTCTTCGGCGCTGCCGTTGCGGGCGGCGTAGCCGAGTTCGCGGCGCACTTCGATGACCAGGGCATTGAGCGCCGTGTCCAGGGTGTGGCCGACGTAGAAGTCTTCGCTCTCTTCGCGCAGGTCGGTGGGGCCGAGGCGCATGGGGAAGAGCGCGCCGCTGATGGCTTCGATGATCTGGCCGACGGCGGTGCGTGAGGGCAGCTCGCGGCCGCCGCGATCCTGGGTGCGGCCGTTGCGGCTGCGCCATTCGGCGCGGGCGGCGCGCAGTTCGGTGACGATCTGCTCCAGCTGCCAGTTGACCGGGGGGCAGCCGCTGGGGCCGGGAGTGAACTTGTTCATGGAGGGTCCTGTTGATGCGCAAGGCTGGCGATAGCCTTGCGCAGGAGTGCGCTTCTCGGCAAGCAGATTCGCAGCGCGATCAATCGGCGGGGATCAGCCCTTCGGCTTCCTTGCGGCTCTTCATGCTGGCGGTGGTGCCCACCGAGGCGAGGATGATCGCGCCGATGGCCAGCCATTGCAGCAGCGACAGGCGCTCGCCGAGGAACAGCAGCCCGGAGAGCGCGCCCAGGGCCGGCTCGATGCTCATCAGGGTGCCGAAGGTGCGCGCGGGCATGCGCGTCAGGGCGTACATCTCCAGGGTGTAGGGGATGGCGGTAGAGAGCAGCGCCACGCCCAGGGCGACGGGCAGCAGGCTGAGGTTGAGCAGGTCGGTGCCGGCATGGGCGATGCCGAAGGGCGAGATGACCAGCGCCGCGACCAGCACGCCGAGGCTGGCACTCTGCATGCCGTGATCGGCACCGGCGCGCTGGCCGAAGATGATGTACAGCGCCCAGCAGACCCCGGCACCCAGGGCATAGGCCGCACCCACCAGGTCCAGGTGGGCGGCGCTTTCACCGATGGGCAGGAGCAGCAGCAGGCCGACCACCGCGAGGGCGATCCAGAGGAAGTCCAGCGCCCGGCGCGAGGAGAACACTGCCACCGCCAGCGGGCCGGTGAATTCCAGGGCCACGGCGATGCCCAGGGGCACGGTGCGCAGGGACATGTAGAACAGCAGGTTCATGAAGCCCAGGGCGAGGCCATAGAGCAGCACGGTGCCCAGGGCGCCGGTGTTGATGCGGGTGCGCCAGGGGCGCAGCACCAGCAGCAGGAAGATGGCGGCGAGGATCAGGCGCAGGGTGGTGGTGCCCTGGGCGCCGATCACCGGGAACAGGCTCTTGGCCAGGGAGGCGCCGCTCTGCACCGAGATCATGGCGACTATCAGGATGCCGACGGGCAGCAGCGTCGAAGTGAGGTTGCGGGAGTTCATGGAGGGTCCGGATCAGGCAGTTACGAGGGGCGAAGCTTGTTCTGGTTCGTTGTGTGCAACATAATGCGCAAAAAACGGCGTGTGAGCAATATATTGCCCAACTCTATGACCCCCTCCATGGACAGACCCAACGTACTCGAACACGTCTCCGACAATGTGCGGCGGCTGCGTAAGGCGCTTGGCTTGAGCCAGGACGCCCTGGCCACGGCTTCAGGTGTGAGCCGGCGGATGATCGTCGGCATCGAGGGGGGCGATGTGAACGTCAGCCTGGCCACCCTGGACCGCATCGCCGAGGCGCTGGGCGTGCTGTTTCCCGACCTGGTGCAGACGCCGAGCCGGCCCGACCGTTCGCGCATCGAGGCGGTGGCCTGGGTCGGCAAGGACCCGCGCAGCCGCGCCACCCTGCTGGCCAGTGCGCCGGCGCGGCGCGAGGTAGAACTCTGGGCCTGGTCGCTGGAGCCGGGGGAGCGCTATGTGTCGGAGGCCGATGCCGAAGGCTGGCGGGAGATGGTCTACGTCACCGAAGGTGAGCTGACCCTGGAGCTGCCGGAAGGCGAGGTGCGTATTGGCGCGGGGGACTTCCACGTCTTCGCCAGCAGCCAGCCCTATGGCTATGCCAACCGTGGCGAAGTCGCGGTGCGTTATATCCGCAACGTGGTGAGCTGAGGCTTCAGGCGCGGTCGATGCCGTCGTCGTTGGCGGCGTCGCCCGCTTCTTCTTCGCCCTCGTCTTCGTCGTCGTTGCTGCCGCTGAAGGCTTCCATGCACACCAGGCTATGAACGCCCTGGTCGTCATGGATGGTCCAGGTGCCCTGGGCCGCGTCGAACTGAGCTGCCTGCACCTGCTCGGCGCTGAAGTTCCAGCGGCGCTGGGTGCGGCCGTCGACGCATTCGATCAGCAGGGCGCCGGCGTCGAGCTCGAACTGCCAGGCGTGCAGGCCGTCGATCTCCAGCATGTCGCTGTTGGCCAGGCGGTCGAGAAGGGTGGTTTCGTTGCTCATGGGCGGGGCTCCCGGGGGGAATGGCCGGCGATGATAGTGCAGCGCCGGCCTGGGTGCGAACTCAGCGGGCCTTCAGGCCTTCCAGCAGCGCCTTGTGGAACACCTCCGGCGCCTGGATCTGCGGCGAGTGACCGAGGTCGGCGAAGGTCATCAGGCGGGCGTCGGGGATGCGCTCGGCGGCCTGCTGGCCGAGCACCTTGTAGTTGCCCAGCTGGCCGCGCAAGGCTTCGGGCGCGGCGTCCTTGCCCGGCGCGGTGTTGTCGGTCTGGCCGATGAGCAGCAGCACCGGCATCTGCAGTTTGTCGAACTCGTGCACCACCGGCTGGGTGTAGATCATGTCGTAGGTCAGCGCCGAGTCCCAGGCCACCGCCTCACGCCCCTTGCCGCGGTACATGCCGGCCTGCATCTCCACCCACTTGTCGAACTCCGGCCGCCATTGGCCCGCGTAGTAGGTGCTCTTTTGGTAATTGCGGATGGCCTCGCTGCTGGTCTTCAGCTCGCGCTGGTACCACGCGTCGATGCTGCGCCAGGGCACGCCCTTGGCCTTCCAGTCCTCCAGGCCGATGGGATTCACCAGCACCAGCTGCTCCACCTGCTGCGGGTACTGCAGCGCGTAGCGGCTGGCGAGCATGCCGCCCATGGAGTGGCCCATCAGGGTGACCTTCTCCAGCTTCAGGCTCGCCAGCAGGGCGTGGGTGTTGGCCGCCAGCTGCTGGAAGCTGAACTGGTAGCGCTGTGGCTTGCTGGATTTGCAGAAGCCCACCTGGTCCGGCACCACCACGCGGTAGCCGGCCTGGGTCAACGCCTGGATGCTGCCCTCCCAGGTGGCGCCGCAGAAGTTCTTGCCGTGCAGCAGAACCAGGGTGTGGCCGTTGGGCGTGCTCGGCTGGATGTCCATGTAGGCCATCTGCAGTTTCTCGCCCTGGGAGTCGAAGGCGAAGCGCTTGACCGGGTGCGGGTAGTCGAAGCCTTCCAGCTCGGGGCCGTAGGCGGGTGGCTCGGCGGCCAGGGCGGGAAGGGCGAGGCTCAGCAAGAGTGCGGCACAGGCGGTGCGCATGGTCGGGCTCCTTGGTTCCTTGTGGGGATGGGCAAGGGTTTTGCCAGACAACGGCGCGCGGTGACAGGAAAAACCGGCGCCGCGCTGTAACCGTTCTTTTCGGTCAGGGCTTGCGGGCGTCGATCAGATTGTCGGCCTCGTTGATGAAGGCCTTGCCAGTCTTGCGCTGGTACAGGCACAGCTCGCGGCCAACGCGGTTCTTCATGTGTGCCTTGGGGTAGCGGCCGCTGAGGGCCAGGGCGGTGATGCCCAGGCGGTCGTCGAAGAGCACCGGTTGGCCGGCGGCCTTCACTTCTTTCAGGCCGCTGAGTTTGGTGCAGGCGGCGAGCATGCGCTTGTCCTGTTCCTGCCAGGCTTCGGGTGTGGAGGCCTGGGCGCCGGCGGCGCAGAACAGCAGGGTGGCGAGCAGGCAGTGGCGAGTCTTCAAGGGGCTTCTCCGCGGTGGGTGTCAGCAGCGTAGACCGCGCGCCTGGCCGTTTGTTGTGGTGGCTGGCCTTGCGCGCGGGGCTTCCGTCAGCGTTCGCCGTTGCCGGTGGCCATGCTGGCGAGTACGCCGTCGCGGCGAATCAGCCCGTGGAACAGCGCCGCGCCCAGGTGCAGCAGCACGGTGGCGAACAGCAGGTAGCCCAGCCAGTGATGGGCCTGGCGCAGCACGGCATACAGCGCGGCGTCATGGGGGGCGATCGCCGGCAGTTGCAGCCAGCCCAGCAGCACCACCGGGTAGCCGCCGGCCGCGAGCATCGCCCAGCCCACCAGCGGCATCGCCAGCATCAGGGCGTAGAGCAGCAGGTGCGAGAGATGGGCGAGCCTGTGCTGCCAGCCTGGCAGGTCAGCGGGCAGCGCGGGTGGCGGGCGACGCAGGCGCACGGCGATGCGCAGCAGCACCAGGGCCAGCAGGACGATGCCCAGCGGTTTGTGCAGTTCCACCAGCCAGGTGTGGCGGGTGGACAGGGTGACCACCATGCCGACACCTATGAACAGCATGGCGAGGATGAGCAGCGCCATGGACCAGTGCAGCAGGCGGGCGAGGGGGCTGAACCCCTGGATGTGGCGGCTCATGGGTGGGCTCCTGCGGGGGGAGTGGGGGCACCTTCGCGGGTGCGTCGGTTGAAGGACACGGCGTAGGCCGCCGAGCGCGCGGCGAGGATCGGGTCGGCGGAGGGCTCGATACCGTCGGGGAGGATCAGCGGGTCGAAGTTGAGGTCGCGGCAGGCGCCCTGGTCCTCGGGCTGGGCCTGGTCGAGCACCAGGGTGCCGGCGTCGATGCGCTGGCGCGTGGCGGGCCAGGGGCTGGATGGATCGTCGCTGGGGTCGCCGGCTTCGGCCAGGGTCAGCACCAGGTGCCAGCGCAACGGGCCCTGCTGCAGGCGCTGGAGCAGGTCGTGGGCGAGGAAGTCCTTGTCGTCCGCCTCGCTGCCCAGCGGCTGGTAGGGCGCCTCCGGCTCCATGGCCCAGCGCACGTAGCGGCCCTTGCCGTCGCCATCCACCAGGCGGAAGGCGTTGATACTGTTGTAGGTGGCGTTGGCGAAGCTGTTGGAGGCCTTGTTGTCCTTGGCCCATTGGCGGAAGGCGGCGCTTTCCGGGTGGGCGGCGAAGAAAGCCTGCAGGCGCGCCGGGTCCGGCTTGCCGGTGGCCGGGTCGGGCTTGGAGGCCAGCACCTGCTCAAAGAAGCCTTCGATGGTGGACACCGGCAGCACCGGTGGCGTGTTCATGCCGGTGCGCCATTCCTGGCCGCTGGCGCTGCGCAGTTGCAGTGCCAGGCTGCGCACCGGCACGCTGGCGTCGGGCGCATAGGGGTTGCTGCCGCCGATGGCCAGGCGGCCGATCACCGGCACCTCGCCGGCGGCGAACACCTCGGCCCGGGACAGCCCGGCGGCGGCGCCGTTGCTGAGGAACTGGCCGCTGACGCAGAGGCCCTTCGCATGGTTCTTGCGGTAGCCGGGGTAGCTGCCGGCGTTGGCCTCGAAGGTGTCGATGATGCGTTGCGGCGTCAGCCGGTCGGGCCCGATCCAGCCGCCGGCATAGGCGAAGGTGCCGGCCAGGGTGGCCAGGCCGAGGCCTATCAGCGCCAGGCGGCCCAGGGTCTGGGAGGGGGAAAGCGGGGGTCGGCTCATTGGCTGCTCCGTGGGCTTGCGGTCATGTCGTCGAGCAGGTGAGACGAACCAGTTGCAGATTTATTCCCGGCCCCTGGAATAAAGTTGCTGCCTGAGCGTCTTCCTCGCACTGGAACCACGACGAGCACCGCACGACCCCATGCACGACATCGATGACGACGAACTCCGCGAGCTGCTGCACCGCCTGCGCCGCTTTGCCCTGTGGCTGACGCGCAACCCCGCCAGCGCCGACGACCTGGTGCAGGCGACCCTGGAGCGCGCCCTGGATGGCCGCGCCGGGCCGCGCACCGATGGCAGCCTGCGGGCCTGGCTGTTCGCGATCCTCTACCGCAAGTTTCTCGATGGGCAGCGGCGTGCCCGGCGTTACGCACGCATCCTCGAATTCTTCGGTGCGGCACCGGCCGAGACGGCCTCCACCGAGGAACTGGTGATGGCGCAATCCACGCTGGAGGCCTTTGCCCGCCTGCCCGCCGAGCAGCGTGCGCTGCTGGTGCTGGTGAGCGTCGAGGGCCTGAGCTACAAGGAGGCCGCCGTGGCCCTGGACGTGCCCATCGGCACCGTGATGTCCCGCCTGTCCCGGGCGCGCAAGGCGTTGCGCGAGCTGGCCGAGGGCGAAATCACCAATCCCCCGTTACGGATACTCAAATGAACCGCTTCGAACCCAGCGAGAACGACCTGCACGCCTACCTCGATGGCGAACTGGATGCCGCGCAGCGGGCCCAGGTGGAGGCCTGGCTGGCCGCCAACCCCGACCAGGCGGCCCGGGTCGACGCCTGGCGCCGAGACATGCAGCAGCTGCGCGCGGGCCTGGCCAACCTGGAACTGCGCCTCACCAACCCGCAGCTGGACCCGCTGGCGATCCGCCGCTCCCTGCGTGCGCGTCGCCGCCAGCGCCTGGCCACGGCCGCGGCGCTGGTGCTGGCCCTGGGCTTCGGCGGCCTGGGTGGCTGGCAGGCTCGCGACCGCTCGTTGCTGGCGGAGAACCCGCCGATGCAGGACGCCCTGGAAGCCCACCGCCTGTTCGCCACCGGCCATGCCGGGGTGGTGGACGTCGCCGCTCGCGAACCAGGGCAGCTGCAGGCCTGGCTGGACCAGCGTTTCAGCCACGCCTCGCGCATTCCCGATCTTGCCCCCTATGGCTTCCACCCCGTGGGTGGCCGCTTGCTGACCAACGAGCAGGGCGCCGCGGCGCTTCTGTTGTTCGAGGATGTGGGCGGGCAGCGCATCAGCCTGTACCTGCGTTCGCCGGGCTCGCTCTATGCCGAGATGCCCGCCGGGAACCGCCGTGATGGCGAGCTGGAGGCGCGCTATTGGTCGCAGGGTGGCTACAACTACGCCCTCGTCGCGCCCAGCGACGACCCCCGCGGCGAAGTCGTGCAGCGGGCGTTCTCGTTGTAAAGAGCGGCAAACCCTAGGTTGGCGCCGAGCGCAGCGAGGCCCAACGTGAGGTGCTTGTTGCTGCGAGGGGGCTGGTGGGGAAAGCGGTGGGCTGAAGCCCACCCTACGCCTGCAAGATCGCCTGGTGGATGAAAAGAGCGTCATCCACCCTACGGATGTGCGGATGTGCGGATGTGCGGATGTGCGGGGAAGCGGGCGTGGGGAGCCCCGCGCATGGGCGCGCGGGGCGGGGCATTACATGCCGTTGGCGAAGGCCGGGATGCTCATGTCGATGGTTTCGCGAACGGGCTTCAGCGCGGTGGCGTACTTGGCCAGGATGTCCAGGTCGTAGTCCATGCGCGCGCGGATGCGCTGGTCGTCTTCGCCAACCACTTCGGCGCCGTTGAGCACCTTCTCCACGCCGCGCACGATCAGGTGCTCGGGCAGATAGCAGAGGCGGCAGTTCTTGTAGCTGGAGGCACGCAGCTCGCTGATCGGGTAGCCGCCGCCGATGCCGGAGGAGATGCCCACCAGCAGGCCCGGCTTGTGGGCCAGTTCGGCCTTGCTGGCATAGATGAAGAAGTTCTTGATCGCCGGGCAGGCCATGCCGTTCCACTCGGGGGCGATGACGATCACCGCGTCGGCGGCCTTCAGCTGCTGCTGGAAGTCGGCCCAGGGGCCGGTGTCTTCGGCCGGCCACAGGGGCAGCGGCTGGGCACCCAGGTCGATGACGCTGGTATGGGCTTCGTTGGCCAGTTGCAGCTCCACCAGGCGTTGGCGGATGAAGCGGGCGACCTTGCCGGACTGGCTGTTGGCACGGCTGGAGCCGGCGACGATGGCGTAGTTGAGCATCTCGGGTTTCCTTTCTGAGGGATGGCGCAGGCTAGCTGGCAGCGCAGCGGTGGACAAGCACCGGCGCGTCAGCGTGGCGGGCAAATGGTGACAGGGGCGGTGCTTGCCAGGAGCCGCGAGCACGGCCCCTGGCACGGCGTCAGACGCGGAACTGGTCCATCAGCCCTTGCTGGTGGTTGGCCAGCCTGTTCAGGGCCTGGCTGACCTGGGCGGATTCCTGGGCCTGGCCGGAGAGGGACTCGGTGACGTCGCGGATGGCGGCGACGTTGCGGTTGATCTCCTCGGCCACCGCGCTCTGTTCCTCGGCGGCGCTGGCGATCTGCAGGTTCATGTCGGTGATCACCGCCACGGCATCGCCGATGCGTTGCAGAGCGGCGACCGCGTGCTCCACCTGCTCGACGCTGCCCTGGGCCTGACGATGGCTGCTGTGCATGGAGCCGACCACCTCACGGGTGCCGTGCTGCAGGCCTTCGATCACCTGGCGGATTTCCTCCACCGAATCCTGGGTGCGCTTGGCGAGGTTGCGCACCTCGTCGGCGACCACCGCAAAGCCGCGCCCGGCCTCACCGGCACGGGCCGCTTCGATGGCGGCGTTGAGGGCCAGCAGGTTGGTTTGTTCGGCGATGGCGCGGATCACCTCCAGCACCGAGCCGATCTGCTCGCTGCTGCTGGCCAGGCCCTGGACTTCTTCCATGGCGGCGCTCATTTCGCTGGCCAACTGCTCGATGGCGCTGGTGGTCTTGCCGATCACGCCCAGGCCCTCGCGGGTGGCGTGGTCGGCACCGCGCGCGGCTTCGGCGGCCTGGGCGGCGCTGCGGGCGACGTCCTGGGCGGTGGCGCTCATTTCGTGGGAGGCGGTGGCGACCTGGTCCACTTCGCGGTACTGCTGCTGCATGCCGGCGCTGGTCTGGCTGGCGATGGCGGCGGATTGGTCGGCGGTGCTGCGGGCGTCCTGCACCGAGCGCTTCACGTCGGCGATGACCGGTTGCAGCTTGTCGAGGAAGCGGTTGAACCAGCCGGCCAGCTCGCCCAGCTCGTCCTGGCGGGCGTACTCCAGGCGGCGGGTGAGGTCGCCTTCGCCGCTGGCGATGTTCTTCAGCATGGCGGCGACCCCGAGGATCGGCCGGGTCACGCCCAGGGCGGTGAGCCACACCAGCAGCAGGCCGACCACGGCGGCGGCGAGGCCGATCAGGGTGGAGGTCAGGCTGCTGGCGGCGCTTTGCTCATCGAGCTGCGCCTCGAGCTTCAGCGCCGGGCCCAGCAGGACCTTGTCCGGCACTTCCAGCAGCACGCTCCAGGCGGCGCTGGTGGGGATCGGCTTGAACGGCTGCATGACGCGGAGAATGCCTTCGCGGTCGATCTCGGCGGGCTTGCCGGCGCTGACCACCGAGGCGATCTCGCCGGCGTCGGCGCCGAAGGCCTTGTCCAGCTTGAAGCTGAGCTGCGAGGCGTCGCGGCTGTGGCCGGCGAGCAGGCCGATGGGGCTGATGATGCTGACCTGGCCCTGGCCGTCGTAAAGGTCCTTGCTGCCGTCGACGCTGAGTTGCTGGAGGTTGTCCAGGCTGATGTCCAGGCCCATGACGCCGACCACCTTGCCGTTCAGCTCCAGGGGGAAGGCGATGCTGGTCATCAGCACCTTCTTGCCGCCGACGTCGTCGTAGTAGGGCTCCAGCACGCAGGAGTCGCGGGTCTTCAGCGGGCAGGTGTACCAGGTGTTGTAGGGCATGCCGTTGGCCATGGGGCTGCTGTCGCCGAGCAGCTCCTCGGTCATGGATTCCGACTCCAGCTTGCCGGGGGTGGATTGCGACCAGTAGAGGGAGAAGCGGCCCTTGTCGTTGCTGCCCAGCTCGGCCTGGTCGATGAACAACTCGTCCTTGCCGTCCAGGGCATTGGGTTCGAACACCAGGTAGAGGCCGAGCAGGTTGGGGTTGGCTTCGAGGCTGGTCTTCACCTGGCGGGTCATGTCCTCGCGCAGGTCGAAGGCGTCGAGGAAGCGTTTCTCGGCCTGGTCCTTGAGGAACAGCACCTGGCGCGAGAAGCCCTTGCCGTATTGGTAGGTGTCCATGAAGTAGCGCTGGATGCGCAGGGCCTGCAGTTCACCGCGGGCCTGCATGCGCTGGCGCGCGCTGTGGTCGAGCATCTGCGAGCTGGCGGACTTCACCAGCTCGGCGCTGCGCTTGGACTGGTAGAGCGAGGCACCGACCAGGAGGGTCACGATGGCCAGCAGGCAGAGGCCGGCGAGCAGGGTGATTTTCCATTGAATGGACAGGCGACTGAACGGCATGGGTCTTTCCTTCTATCTCGTCGGACTGCAAGCCGCTATCGGCTCGGCAGGGGAAATCTTGATTCACCTGCCATGGCGATGCGGCTTCCACACGGAATGCATGGGAGCGGCGAATTTGGATGCAAATATTATGCACAGAGCGTCCAGTATTTCGCACGGCGTTTCTTTTGACAGCGCTTCGCTCATTGGGCAGAGTACGCGGCTTTTTTTGCGGGCTACCCGCAACTCGGAGCGAAGCGGATGAATGCGGTGATAGCGGCGGTTGGCATCATGCTGGTGCTGAGCCTGTGCCGGGTACATGTGGTGATGGCGCTGGTGATCGGCGCCCTGGCGGGCGGGCTGCTGGGTGGCCTGGGCATGCAGGGCACGCTGGACGCCTTCAACAAGGGGCTGGGCGGCGGTGCGACCGTGGCCCTGTCCTACGCGCTGCTGGGTGCCTTCGCCGTGGCCATCGCGCGCTCCGGGCTGGCCCATGCGCTGGCGGACGGCATCATCGGCCGCGTTGGCCGGGGTGGGGCACAGGAGGGCGCTGCGCTGAAATGGGTCCTCATCGCCCTGTTGCTGTGCGTGGCTATCTCCTCGCAGAACATCCTGCCCATCCACATCGCCTTCATTCCGCTGCTGGTGCCGCCGCTCTTGTACGTGCTGACGCGCCTGCAGATCGACCGCCGCCTGGTGGCCTGTGTGATCACCTTCGGCCTGATCACCCCCTACATGTTCCTGCCGGTGGGGTTCGGCAACATCTTCCTCAACGAGATCCTGCTGGCGAATGTGGTGAAAAGTGGCGTCGACGTTACCGGTGTGAACGTCACCGAGGCGATGCTGATACCGGCGCTGGGCATGGTGTTCGGCCTGTTCCTGGCGGTGTTCATCAGCTACCGCCGCAAGCGCGTCTATGACCTGGCGCTGATCGCCCAGGCCGAGCAGGTGGAGGTCAAGTACGACCCGCGCAGCCTGGCGGTGGCCGGCGTGGCCATCGTGGTCGCCTTCGTGGTGCAGCTGTGGCTGGACTCGATGATCGTCGGCGCGCTGGTGGGCTTCCTGGTGTTTTCGCTGTCGGGCATCGTGCGCTGGAAGGAGGTCGATGACCTGTTCACCCAGGGCATGAAGATGATGGCCATGATCGGCTTCATCATGATCGCCGCCGCCGGCTTCGCCGAGGTGATGCGCGCCACCGGCCAGGTGGCCAGCCTGGTGGAGGCTTCCGCCGCGCTGATCGGCAACAGCAAGGCCATGGGCGCGCTGCTGATGCTGCTGGTGGGCCTGCTGGTGACCATGGGCATCGGTTCGTCCTTCTCCACGGTGCCGATCATTGCGGCGATCTTCGTGCCGCTGGGCGTGCAGCTGGGCTTCAGCCCGCTGGCCATCGTCTCCATCGTCGGCACTGCCGGCGCCCTGGGCGACGCCGGCTCGCCCGCCTCGGACTCGACCCTGGGCCCCACCGCCGGCCTCAACGTCGATGGTCAGCACGACCACATCTGGGACACGGTCGTGCCGACCTTCCTGCATTACAACCTGCCGCTGCTGGCATTTGGCTGGGCGGCGGCCATGCTTCTCTGATCGCCTCCGTGTCGCACGGCTGAACGTCGCTGTCGATCCAAACGCTATAGCTACCCACGGGGCTGCCGATAACCGGTCAGTCCCGTTTCGCTTTCCCGGCCTGCCGCCCTTCAAGGAATGGAATTATGCGCCTGACACTCAAAACCAAGGTCCTGTTGCTGGCGCTTGCGCCGGTGATCCTCTTCGCCCTCGTACTCAGCGGAGCCGCCGCCAAGGTGCTGCTCAACCTGGCCGAAGGCGAGGTCAAGGAAACCCGTGAGCGGCTGATCCAGGAGAACCGCCAGGAACTGCAGCACTACATGCAGATCGCCCTGGGCTCGGTGCAGACCCTCTATGACGCCTCCACCCAGGGTGACGCCGCCAGCCGCGAGCAGGCCATCGGCATCCTGTCGAAGATCAAGTACGGCAAGGACGGCTACTTCTTCGCCTACGACTCCCAGGTGATCCGCGTCTTCCGTGGTGACAGCCCGGTGGACGTGGGCAAGAGCTTCGCCGGCCGCAAGGACCCCAACGGCGTAGCGGTGAACGACGAGTTGGTACGCGTCGCCAAGGACGGTTCCAACTACGTGCAATACAGCTCGCCGCTGCCCACCAACGACAAGATCCTGGTGCCCAAGCTCGCCTACAGCTACTACCTGGCGAAGTGGGACCTGGCCCTGGGCACCGCGGTGAACCTGGACGGCGTGGAAGCCGAGGTGGCCGCCGTGCAGAAGGCCATCGACGACCGCATCAGCACCATTCTCACCAGCATCCTGATAATCGCCGCGATCCTGCTGGTGGTGTTCGCCATCGTCGGCACCGCCTTGAGCAACGCCTTCCTGCGCCCGCTGCAGCAGATCAAGGCCAACCTCGATGACATCGCCGCCGGCGAGGGCGACCTGACCCGCCGCCTGCCGGTGACCAGCCAGGACGAACTGGGCGAACTGGCCGGTTCCTTCAACCGCTTCGTCGAGAAGATCCACGGCCTGGTGCGCCAGATCGTCGACATGACCGGCCAGCTCACCGGCCTGGTGGGCGAGGTGTCGGCCCAGGCCCATCGTTCCGAGCAGGCCATGGAGCGCCAGCGCCACGAGACCGACCAGGTGGCGACTGCGATCAACGAGATGTCCGCCGCCGCCCACGAAGTGGCGAAGAGCGCCCAGGGCGCCGCCGAAGCTGCCCAGCAGACCGACCAGGAAGGCCAGGCGGCGAAGAAGGTGGTGGACGGCAGCATCACCCGCATCCATGCGCTGGTGGGCGACATCCGCGAGAGCGGCGTGTCCCTCGACAGTCTGCAGCAGGACGTGCAATCCATCGTCAGCGTGCTGGGGGTGATCCGCTCCATCGCCGAGCAGACCAACCTGCTGGCGCTCAACGCCGCCATCGAGGCTGCCCGTGCCGGTGAGGCGGGCCGTGGCTTCGCCGTGGTCGCCGACGAGGTGCGCGCGCTGGCCAGCCGTACCCAGCAGAGCACCCAGGAAATCCAGGGCATGATCGACCGCCTGCAGCAGGGCACCCAGGAGGCGGTGACCTCCATGCGCCGTTCCAGCGACGCCGGCGAGATCACCAGCGAGCAGGCCAACCAGGCCGGCTCCTCGCTGGACGCCATCGCCCAGCTGATCGGCACCATCAACGCCATGAACGCGCAGATCGCCAGCGCCGCCGAGGAGCAGACTGCGGTGGCCGAGGAGATCAACCGCAGCGTGCACCAGATCGCCGTCGCGGTGGACAGCGTCGCCGACGAAACCCAGCAGGGCGCCCAGACCGCTCGCAGCCTGGCCGCCCTCGGTGAGCGCCTGGGGGCGCTGGTGCGTCAGTTCCGCATCTGATCCGGTTGCCATCCGTGGGGGCGAATCCTTATGCGGTTCGCCTCCCCGGGCTGAAGCCCGGGCTACACGTCATTCCGTAAAGTCTTCGCACTTTCCCCGTCTCGCTGCGGACTAATCAGGAACGTTCCCTGATGGTGTCCGCTCCATGTCCGAATCCCGCTATCCCCTGGAAGTCCGCACGCTGATCCTGTTGCTGGTGCTGGTGACCCTGGCCTTCGGCTGGATACTGCTGCCGTTCTATGGGGCGGTGTTCTGGGCGGTGGTGCTGGCGGTGGTGTTCAGTCCGCTGCAACGGCGGCTGGCGCTGCGGATCGGCGGGCGGGGCAACCTGTCGGCGCTGATCACCTTGAGCGTCTGCCTGCTGGTGGCGATCCTGCCGGTGTTCTTCATCGCTGCGTTGCTGGTGCAGCAGGGCGCCGATCTCTACCAGCGGCTGGATTCCGGCGAGCTGGATGTCGGCGTCTATGTGGCGCGGGTACGCGAGGTGCTGCCGGCGGTTCTCCAGCATCAGCTCGACCGCTTCGGCCTCAATGATTTCGATGGCCTGCGTGACCGCATCCTCAGCGGTGCCATGCAGGGCAGTCAGTTCATCGCCACCCAGGCCTTCTCCATCGGCCAGGACACCTTCCAGGTGGTGATCGGCTTCTTCCTCATGCTCTACCTGCTGTTCTTCTTCCTGCGGGACGGCCTGGACATCGTCCGTGGCATCCGCATGGCGGTGCCCCTGGCCGACCACCACAAGCGCCGCCTGCAGATCAAGTTCACCCGGGTGGTGCGGGCCACGGTGAAGGGCAACGTGGTGGTGGCGGCCATCCAGGGCACCCTGGGCGGGCTGATCTTCTGGGTGCTGGACATCCCCAGCGCGTTGCTCTGGGGCGTGCTGATGGCGTTTCTCTCGCTGCTGCCGGCGGTGGGCTCGGGGATCATCTGGGCGCCGGTGGCCGCCTACCTGCTGCTGTCCGGCAACACCTGGCAAGGCGTGGTGCTGGCGGTGTTCGGCGTGCTGGTGATCGGCATGGTGGACAACGTGCTGCGCCCCATCCTGGTAGGCAAGGACACGCGCATGCCGGACTACCTGGTGCTGATCTCCACCCTGGGCGGGTTGTCGCTGTTCGGCCTGAATGGCTTCGTCATCGGGCCGCTGATCGCAGCACTGTTCATGGCCAGCTGGGACCTGTTCACCAGCACCCGCAAGCAGGTCAGGCTGCCTTGAGGGCGGCCCTCAGCTGAGGATCTGGCGGAAGGTCAGGCTGATGCGCGGGCCGACGGCTTCCACCCGGGGAATGGCGTGCAGCCAGTGGGCCTGGACGGCCTGGTCCATGTACAGCAGCGAACCCGGCACCAGCTCCCAGGTGACTTCATGGCCCCTGTCCGCCTTGTTGCGGAAGTGGATGGGGCGGGTGCTGCCCAGGGAGAGGATGGCGACGCCAGTGTCCGCTGCGAGCCCGGTGCAGTCGTCGGAATGGAAGCCCATGGAGGACTGGCCGTCGTCATAGAGGTTGAGCAGGCAGTTGTTGGGCCGGAAGCCCAGGCGCTGGTGCAGCTGCTCGCACAGGGGCTGGAGGACGTCCGGCAGTGGGGTGGCGGGGTAGTCGATCTGCGAGTAGTTGTAGGCCACGCCATAGCTGGCGGTGCGCCGGGCGCGCATCCGTGTATCCCATTCGACGCTGGCCATCAACTGCTGGAAGAGCGCGTCCGGGGTCTCGAGGAAATGCGGGTCGAACAACAGGTCGGGTGTGTCGTGCATGGGCGGCATCCTTGCTGGAGGGGGGATTCTATGCCGAGGACGGGCGTCATGTATCGGCGGGTTTACCCAGTCTTTACCGAGCGCTGACCGACGCCGCCGGCCCCGCTGCCGATAATGCTGGCTCCCTTCCCTGGTCCTTCTCGGCTATCGCCATGCCCAATTTCCGTTCCCGTCGTTCGCGTTTTTCCTTACTGCCATTGCCCCTGGCCATTGCCCTTGCGCTGGGTGCCTGCTCCAGCCCGCCGGAAAGGCCCCAGGACCAGGTGGCCGCCATCCAGGCGGCGCGCCAGGGCGGTTATGTGCCGGTGGCCGGGCCGGTGCGGGGCTGGGATGCCACCTGGACGCTGGGCCAGCAAGCGCTGGAGGTGAGCTGGCTGGTGCCGGCCGCCGAGCATGGTGCGGCGCCGCTGATCCTCTACCTGCCGGGGCTGGGGGAGTCGGCCCATTCCGGCGAGCTCTGGCGCCGTGCCTGGGCCGAGGCGGGCTACGCGGTGCTGTCGATCCAGATGCCGCAGCAAGGGCGCGCGCTGTATTCCAGTGGCGACGCCCAGGCCGGGGCCTTCCGCAAATTGGCCCAGGACAACTACTCGCAGGCGTCCCTCAGGCAGCGCATCACCCTGGCCCAGGCGGCACTGGCCGAAGCGGCGAAACGCGGCCGGGCGGGTGACCCGGCGCTGGCCGGGGTGGACTGGGACACCTGGATGGTGGCCGGCTTCGATCTGGGGGCGCAGACCGCCGCCGCCCTGGCTGGCGAGCGTGGCAATGGCGAAGCGCGGCTTTCCGCCCTGAGGCCCAAGGCGGCGATCCTGCTCAGCCCCTATGTGGAAAGCAGCTACGACACCGACCGCTTCACCCATATCGATGTGCCGGTGCTGAGCATCAGCGGCCCCCGCGACGAAGACCCCTTCAGCTGGATTCCCTCGCCCCAGCAGCGCCAGGTGCTCTGGCGCGGACTGCAGGTGAACGACAGCTACCTGCTGACCCTGATCGAGGCCGACCACGCGTTGCTGGGCGGTGAGCTGCCGCATCCGATGGGCGGGCCGGAGCACGGTGGCGAGCGCGGTGTGCCGGATGCGGGCATGGGGCGGCCACTGGCTTTCAATGAGGGCGGTGGTGAGGGACGCCGGGGCGGCCCCGGTGAAGGCCCGGGTGGCCGCCATGGCGGGCGCAAGCCCGGTACCGGAGGTGGCATGCACGAGCGCTTCGATCCGCGGCAGGCCGCTTATGTGCAGGCAGTGAGCCTGGCGTTTCTCGATGCGCACCTGCGCCATGCGACGGCGGCCAGCCAGTGGCTGGACCAGGGCGCGACGAGCTGGCTGGGCCACGGCGCCTGGCTGGAGAAGAAGAACCCCTGACCGTTGCGGTGGGGGAGGGGAGCGCCCGCACGCTCCCCGTTCCCGGAAAAGAAAAAACCCGGCCTAGGCCGGGTTTTTCATTGCAGCGGCTGGCGTCAGTGAGCCAGGGCCACCAGGCCGGAATGCTGCACCAGGTCCAGCAGCGGCTGCGGGTAGACGCCGAGGAAGAACGCCAGCAGGGCGACGAACAGCAGCATGATGCCGCCGGCGTGTTGCGCCCAGTGCAGGTCGGCGTCGTGGCGGCGCAGGTTGGGCTCCACCAGGAACAGGGTGACCATGACCCGCAGGTAGTAGAAGACGCCGATGGCGCTGCCCAGGACCATCACGCCCAGCAGCAGCCACAGACCCGACTCGACACCGGCGGCGATGACGAAGAACTTGCCGATGAAGCCCGCGGTGAGCGGGATACCGGCGAGCGACAGCATCATCACGGTGAGCACGGCGGTCAGGTACGGACGGCGCCAGAACAGGCCGCGGTATTCGTACAGGGCGTCGCAGTCACGGCCGTTGTACGGGGTGGACATCAGGGTCACCACGCCGAAGGCGCCGAGGCTGGTCAGCACGTAGGTGGCCAGGTAGACGCCGATGGCTTCCACGGCCATGCCCTTGCTGGCGATCAGGGCGATCAGCAGGTAGCCGAAGTGGGCGATGGAGGAGTAGCCCAGCAGGCGCTTGATGTTGTTCTGCACCAGCGCGAGCAGGTTGCCGAACAGGATCGACGCGATGGCGATGGCGCCCAGCAGGTCGTTCAACCAGCCGCCGGCGGTGGCCGGGGATATCTGGTACAGGCGCAGCAGCACGGCGAATACGGCAACCTTGCTGGCGGTGGCCAGGAAGGCGGAGACCGGTGCCGGGGCGCCTTCGTACACGTCCGGGGTCCAGAGGTGGAAGGGCACCAGGGACAGTTTGAACGCCAGGCCGATCAGCATCATGCCGATGCCGAGGTGGACCAGCATGTTCTGCGCGCCTTCGGCGGAGAACTTCGCGCCGATGCCGGTGAAGCTCAGGGTGCCGGCGTCGGCGTAGAGCAGCGCCATGCCGAACAGCAGGAAGGCGGAACCGGCGGCCGATAGCACCATGTACTTGATGCCGGCTTCCAGCGAACGCTTGTTGAAGAAGGCGTAGGCGACCATGCCGTAGACCGGCACCGAGAGCAGCTCCAGGCCGATGAACAGGCCGGCCATGTGCTGCGCGGTGACCAGCACCAGGCCGCCGCAGGCCGACAGCAGGATCAGCAGGTACATCTCCTCGCGGTTGCCCGGGTAGCCCTGGCCGGTGTTGCCGCCCAGGTAGGCGTGGATCAGGGTGACGCAGGCGAGGGTCGAAGCCAGCACCAGGCCCATGTAGTAGCAGCCGAAGATGTCGATCTTCAGGAGCGGGGTGACCTCGATGGGCGTGACGCCCAGGGCCGGGATGATCGCCAGCAGTGCCAGGTTGAGGCCGACCACCGAGAGCCCGAAGGTCAGGGTGTGGTTGCGCTTCCAGGCGATGGCCAGCATCACCACGACGACGGTGGCGCAGGCCACCAGCAGCGGCAGCAGGGCGATCAGGTGTTGAGTCGTGAATTCCACAGCGTGATGTTCCATAACAGCTACCGGGCCGAGGCGAGTTGGGTGAAGGCTGCATCCAGCCACTGATGCACGCCGTGCATGCTAGCGGCGGAGGTGTCCAGCACCGGTTGCGGGTAGACGCCCAGGAGGATCAGCAGGACGGCGAGGCCGAGCACCATGATCAGCTCGCGGGGCTTGAGGGCCTGCAGCGGGGTGTCGGACTTGGCCGGGCCGAAGTAGGCGCGGTGAATCATGATCAGCGAGTAGACCGAGCCGAACACCAGGCCGGTGGCGGCGATCACGGTGACCCAGGTGGCCTTCTGGAACGAGCCGACCAGGATCAGGAACTCGCCGACGAAGTTGCCGGTGCCGGGCAGGCCGAGGGCCGCTGCGGCGAAGAACAGGCTGATGGCCGGCAGGTAGGGCATGCGGCTCCAGATGCCACCCATCTCGCGCATGTCACGGGTGTGCAGGCGCTCGTAGAGCTGGCCGCAGAGGATGAACAGCGCCGCGGCGGAAAGGCCGTGGGCCATCATCTGCACCACCGCGCCCTGCAGGGCGATCTGGCTGCCGGAGTAGATGGCGATGAGCACGAAGCCCATGTGCGACACGCTGGAGAAGGCCACCAGGCGCTTGATGTCGGTCTGGGCGAAGGACAGCAGGGCACCGTAGATGATGGCGAACACGCCGAGCCAGTGGGCAATGGGCGCGAACTCGGCCGATGCATGGGGGAACAGCGGCAGGGCGAAGCGCATCAGGCCATAGGCGGCGGTCTTCAGCAGGATGCCGGCGAGGTCCACGGAGCCCGCGGTCGGGGCCTGGGCGTGGGCGTCGGGCAGCCAGGAGTGGAACGGCACCACCGGGAACTTCACCGCGAAGGCGATGAAGAAGCCGAGCATCAGCAGGTATTCGGCGGTGGGGGTGAGCTGGACCTTGAGCAGGTCGGCGTAGTTGAAGGTCATCACGCCGGTGTTGTTGTAGTTGATCAACACCAGGCTGAGGATCGCCACCAGCATCACCAGGCCGCTGGCCTGGGTGAAGATGAAGAACTTGGTGGCGGCGGTGATGCGGGTCTTGCCCTTGCTGCCGCTGTGACCCCAGAGCGCGATGAGGAAGTACATCGGCACCAGCATCATTTCCCAGAAGAAGAAGAACAGGAACAGGTCGACGGCGAGGAACACACCGACGACGCCGCCCAGGATCCACATCAGGTTCAGGTGGAAGAAGCCGACGCGGTTCTGGATCTCGTTCCAGGAGCAGAGCACGGACAGCACACCGAGCAGGCCGGTGAGGGTGACCATGAGCACCGACAGGCCATCCATCGCGAGGTGGATGGTGATGCCGAAACGCTCGATCCACTGCACCTTGAACTCGTGCGCCCATACGGGGCCGGCTTCAGGGGAGGGGGCCAGGGTGAAGTCACCGGTTGCCCACAGCCAGAGGCCGAGGCCGAACAGCAGGGACATGGTCAGCAGCGCGATCCAGCGCGGCAAGGTGTTGCCGAAGCGCTCACCTTGCCAGCACAGCAGGCCGCCGATGAAGGGGATCAGGATTAGCCAGGGCAGAATCATGACGGGCTGGTTTCCTTAAGAAGATTCAAGTCAGCAACGCGGCGCCGAGCACGAGCACGGCTCCGCCGACCAGGGATACTGCGTACCAGCGCAATTGGCCGGTCTGGCTGCTGCTCAGCAGGCCGTTGCCGCCCCGCACGATGCGCGGGATCAGGCCGATGCCGGAGTCGATCGGGTCATGGCCGAGCAGGCGGGTGATGAGCAGGTAAGGCTTGACGAAGAGCTTGTCGTAGAGCCAGTCGAAGCCCCAGGCGGCGAACCACCAGGCACCGAGGAAACGACCCGGCGCGCTCTGGGCGACGGCGCTGACGAAGCGACGCTTGCCGAGGAAGAGCAGGGCGGCCAGGAGGATACCCGCCAGGGCGATGGCACCCGAGGCGATCTCCAGGCTGTGCTGGGCTTCGCCACCGGCGTGGCCGACGCTTTGCGGCAGGACGCCAGCCAGCGGCGGGGTGATCAGTGCGCCGATGAAGGTGGACAGCACGATCAGCACCGACAGGGGCAGCCAGTGGGCGACGCCGTGGCCCGCATGGGCTTCGGTCTTGGCCTCGCCATGGAAGGCGATGAAGATCAGGCGGAAGGTGTAGATCGAGGTCAGGAAGGCACCGGCCAGGCCCGCGTAGAGCAGCCACTGGTGGCCACTGGCGAAGGCTTCCCAGAGGATCTCGTCCTTGGAGTAGAAGCCGGCGGTGACCAGGGGCAGTGCAGCCAGGGCCGCGCCGCCGACCAGGAAGCTGGCATAGGCCAGCGGCAGCTTCTTCCACAGGCCGCCCATCTTGAAGATGTTCTGCTCGTGGTGGCAGGCGTTGATCACCGCACCGGAGGCGAGGAACAGCAGGGCCTTGAAGAAGGCGTGGGTCATCAGGTGGAAGATCGCCGCGTCCCATGCGCCAACGCCCAGGGCGAGGAACATGTAGCCGATCTGGCTCATGGTGGAGTAGGCGAGGATGCGCTTGATGTCGGTCTGCACCAGCGCGGCGAAGCCGGCCAGTACCAGGGTGACGCCACCGACGATGCCGACCAGTTCGAGGATCTCGGGGGTCAGCAGGAACAGGCCGTGGGTACGGGCGATCAGGTAGACGCCCGCGGTGACCATGGTGGCCGCGTGGATCAGTGCGGAAACCGGGGTCGGGCCCGCCATGGCGTCGGCCAGCCAGGTCTGCAGCGGCAGCTGGGCGGACTTGCCCACGGCGCCGCCGAGCAGCATCAGGGTGGCGATCCACAGCCAGGCGTCGCCGGCGACGTATTTCTGCGGGGCCAGCACCATCAGCTCCTGGATGTTCAGGGTGCCTAGGTGCATGAACAGCAGGAACAGGCCGATGGCCATGAACACGTCGCCGATGCGGGTGACGATGAAGGCCTTGAGCGCGGCGTTGCCGTTGTTCGGGTTGCTGTAATAGAAGCCGATCAGCAGGTAGGAGCAGAGGCCCACGCCTTCCCAGCCGAAGTACAGGAACAGCAGGTTATCGCCGAGCACCAGGAACAGCATGCTGGTGATGAACAGGTTGGTGTAGGAGAAGAAGCGCGAGTAGCCCTCCTCACCACGCATGTACCAGGAGGCGAACAGGTGGATCAGGAAGCCGACGCCGGTGACCACACCCAGCATGGTCAGCGAGAGGCCGTCCAGGTACAGGGTGAAGCTGGGGGCGAAGCCGTCGACGTTCATCCACTGCCAGAGCACCTGGGTGTAGACGCCACCTTCCGGCGGGGCGACGTTGAACTGGAAGATGATCCAGGCCGTGGTCAGTGCCGAGAGGCCAACGGAGCCCACGCCGATGACGGCGGAGGTGTTTTCGGAGAAGCGCCCGCGGGAGAACGACAGGACCAGCCAGCCGAGCAACGGGAAGAGGAAAGTCAGGAATAGAAGGTTCATCCGCGCATCTCGCTGGCAGCGTCGATATCGAGGGTGTGGAAGCGGCGATACAGCTGCAGCAGGATGGCCAGGCCAATGCTGGCCTCGGCGGCTGCGAGGGTGATCACCAGAATGAACATGATCTGGCCGTCGGCCTGGGCCCAGCGGGCACCGGCGACGACGAAGGCCAGAGCGGCGGCGTTCATCATCACTTCAAGGCTCATCAGCACGAAGAGGATGTTGCGGCGCACCATCAGGCCGACCAGCCCGAGGCCGAACAGCATGCCGGCGACGGCGAGGCCATGTTCCAGGGGGATTGCTTGCAGCATGGCGTTACTCCTTCGCTTCGTGGCGGCCGAGGTGGTAGGCCGCGACCAGGGCTGCCAGGAGCAGCATGGAGGCGAGTTCGACGGCCAGCAGGTAAGGGCCGAACAGGCTGATACCCACTGCCTTGGCGTCTACCGTGGTCTGGCCGATGGTGGCGCCGCTGCTCTGGCTGAACAGCACGTAGAGCAGTTCGGCCAGCAGGGCCAGGGACAGCGCCGAAGGGCCGACCCAGATGCCGGGCTTGAGCCACTTGCGCTCCTGCTCGACGATGGCTGGGCCAAGGTTGAGCATCATGACCACGAAGACGAACAGCACCATGATGGCGCCGGCGTAGACGATGATTTCCAGTGCGCCGGCGAAGGGCGCCCCCAGTGCGAAGAAGCACATCGAGACGGCCAGCAGGGAAATGATGAGGTAGAGCAGCGCATGCACCGGGTTGGTGTTGGTGACCACCCGCAGGGTGGAAACAACAGCGACGCCTGCGGCGAAATAGAAAGCGAATTCCACGCACGTCTCCTTAGGGCAGCAGGCTCTTCACGTTGATCGGCTCGGCTTCGTTCTGCGCGGCGCCTTTCGGCTTGCCGGCAATGGCCATGCCGGCCACGCGATAGAAGTTGTAATCGGGGTTCTTGCCGGGGCCGGAAATCAGCAGGTCTTCCTTCTCGTAGACCAGGTCCTGGCGCTTGTACTCGCCCATTTCGAAATCCGGGGTCAGCTGGATCGCGGTGGTGGGGCAGGCTTCTTCGCACAGGCCGCAGAAGATGCAGCGGGAGAAGTTGATACGGAAGAACTCGGGGTACCAGCGGCCGTCTTCGGTTTCGGCCTTCTGCAGCGAGATGCAGCCGACCGGGCAGGCCACGGCGCACAGGTTGCAGGCTACGCAGCGCTCTTCGCCGTCGGGATCACGGGTCAGCACGATGCGGCCACGGTAGCGCGGCGGCAGGTACACGGGCTCTTCGGGGTATTGCAGGGTGTCACGCTTGCGGAAGCCGTGGGAGAACACCATCACCAGGCTGCGCAGCTGGGTGAGGGTGCCGACCACCACGTCGTAGATGTACTTGATCATGGTCTTTCTCCTTACTGGGCCGTGGCCAGCACGACGGCGCCGGTCACCAGCAGGTTGATCAGGGTCAGCGGGAGGCAGAACTTCCAGCTGAAGGCCATCACCTGGTCATAGCGCGGACGTGGGATCGACGCGCGGAGCAGGATGAACAGCATGATGAAGAAGGCGGTCTTCAGGGCGAACCAGATGAACGGGATCTGCGGCAGGATGCCGAAGGGGCCGTGCCAGCCGCCGAAGAACAGGGTCACCAGCAGCGCGGACACCAGCACGATGCCGATGTACTCGCCGACGAAGAACATGCCCCATTTCATGCCGGCGTATTCGATGTGGTAGCCGTCGGCCAGTTCCTGTTCCGCTTCCGGCTGGTCGAACGGGTGACGGTGGGTCACGGCGACGCCGGCGATGAAGAAGGTACAGAAGCCGAAGAACTGCGGAATGATGAACCACAGGTGCTGGGCCTGGTATTCGACGATGTCGCGCATGTTGAACGAGCCGACCTGGGCGACGATGCCCATCAGCGACAGGGCCAGGAACACCTCGTAGGAGACGGTCTGGGCCGAGGCGCGCAGGCTGCCGAGCAGGGCGAACTTGTTGTTGCTCGACCAGCCGGCGAAGAGCACCGCGTACACGGTGATACCGGCCATGGCGAAGAAGAACAGGATGCCGATGTTCAGGTCCGCCACGCCCCAGGTGGGGGTGATCGGGACCACGGCGAAGGCGATGAGCAGGGCGCTCATGGCGATCACCGGCGCCAGGGTGAAGATCACCTTGTCGGCGAAGGGCGGGGTCCAGTCTTCCTTGAAGAACATCTTCAGCATGTCGGCGGCGATCTGGAACATGCCGAACGGGCCGACGCGGTTGGGGCCGTAGCGATCCTGCCACCAGCCCAGCAGGCGTCGTTCGACGAAGCTGAGCAGGGCGCCGCAGACAACCACGGCGAGCAGGATGACGATGGCCTTGACCACCGCGATGATGACGTCGATCACCTCGGGAGTGAGCCAGCTCATTGCGCGGCCTCCTGCAGCAGGGTCACGGTGGCGCCAGCGATGGCACCCGGGATACCCGGCAGGCCGGCGGGCAGGCCCACCAGGCCGGCGGCCAGTTCTTCACGGACCTGCAGCGGCAGGCGCAGGGCCTGGCCCTTGACCCGCAGAGCCAGCATGGCGCCGTCGTTCACGCCCAGGCGATCCGCCTCGGACTTGGCCAGGGCCACGTAGGGCTCTGGCATGCGCTCCTGGATCGGCGCGGCACGGGAGGAGTTTTCCTCGCTGCCGAACAGGTGGTGGAAGGGAACCACCTGCCAGGTGCCCTGGGCCGGGTTGAACGGAGCGGCGACGGCGAACCAGGGCAGGGTGGCGCCCTTGGCTTCGATCAGGCGCACGCCCGGGTCGCCGGCACGCAGATGGCCGCCGACTTCGTCCTGGAACTTGTTCCAGGCCTGGGGCGAGTTCCAGCCCGGGGACCAGGCGAACGGAATCTGCTGACGGGGTTCGGCGCTGCCGGCATAGCCTTCCATGGAGAAGGCGAAGGGCGAGTCCTTGTCCTGCGGCTGGCGCGGCTCGTGCACGCTGATGTTGGCGCGCATGGCGGTACGGCCGCTGTAGCGGTGCGGTTCGCGGGCCAGCTTCAGGCCCTTGATGCGGAACGAGGCGCTGGGCGCGGCGTCACGGATCGAGGCCAGCAGGCTGCTGCTGTCGGCGACGGCGGCAGTGACCTGGTCGAGCTGGGTCCAGTCGACGGACTTGTCCTGCAGGGTGCTGTGCAGGGCGTGCAGCCAGCGCCAGCCCTCGCGCACGAGGATGTTGGCGTCGTAATAGGTCGGGTCGTAGACCTGGAAGAAGCGCTGGGCGCGGCCTTCCTGGCTGACCAGGGTGCCGTCGCCTTCGGCGAAGCTGGCAACCGGCAGCACCAGGTGGGCGCGTTCGACGGTGGCGGTCTGCTGGTGGTCGGCGACTATCACCACCTGGGCGGCGGCGAGGGCGGCGTCGACCTTGGCGGCGTCGGCACGGCGGTAGAGGTCGTTCTCCAGTACCACCACTGCGTCGGCCTGGCCGGCGGTCAGGGCTTCCAGGGCGGCGTCCACGGATTCGCCGCCGAACAGGGCGAGGCCCATGCTGTTGGCTTCCGGGACCACCAGGCTGATGGAGCCGTTCTTCTCACGGTTCTTCAGCGCGCTGGCGATGTTGGCGGCGGCCTCGATCAGGGCCTTCTCGCCCAGGGAAGCGCCGGAGACGATCAGCGGACGCTTGGCGGCGAGGAGGGCGTCGGCAATGGCCTTGACCAGCTCGGCGGCTTCGCTGTCGAGGCCTTCCACGGCCGGTGCACTCGGGTCGATGGCGTGGGCCACGGCGAAACCGATGCGGGCGAGGTCGGCCGGGGCGGCGTGCACGCACTGGGTGGCGACGTCGTCGAGGCGGGTCTCGGTGGTGCTGGCGATGAACAGCGGGTTGAGCGCGTCCTGGGCGACGTTCTGCACGGCCGCCATGTGCCAGTCCTGGATCTTCATCGAGGCGGCGATGTCGGTGGCCTTGCCCTTGACCGACTGGCGCAGGGCCAGGGCGACGCGCGCGGCGGTCTGGGTCAGGTCTTCGCCGAGGACGAACACGGCGTCGTGGCTTTCGATGTCACGCAGGGTGGGCACCGGCAGCGGGCCGTTCTGCAGGATGTCGCGGATCAGGCGGATGTTTTCCAGCTCACCCGCGGCGATGCCGGAGTAGTAGTTGGCTTCGCCTACCAGCTCACGCAGGGCGAAGTTGGATTCCAGGCTGGCGCGGGGCGAGCCGATGCCGATCACGCGCTTGCCCTTGAGCAGTTCGGCGGCCTTGTCCAGGGCGGCATCGAGGCCGAGCTTCTGGGCGCCTAACAGCGGTTGGCGCGGGCGGTCTTCACGGTTGACGTAGCCGTAGCCGAAACGGCCGCGGTCGCAAAGGAAATACTGGTTCACCGAGCCGTTGAAGCGGTTCTCGATACGGCGGATTTCGCCATAGCGCTCACCGGGGCTGATGTTGCAGCCGCTGGAGCAGCCGTGGCAGATGCTCGGGGCGAACTGCATGTCCCACTTGCGGTTGTAGCGCTCGGAGTGGGTCTTGTCGGTGAACACACCGGTCGGGCAGACCTCGACCAGGTTGCCGGAGAATTCGCTCTCGAGGGTGCCGTCCTCGACACGTCCGAAGTAGACGTTGTCGTGGGCGCCGTAGACGCCGAGGTCGGTGCCGCCGGCGTAGTCCTTGTAGTAGCGCACGCAGCGGTAGCAGGCGATGCAGCGGTTCATTTCATGGGAAATGAACGGGCCGAGCTGCTGGTTCTGGTGGGTGCGCTTGGTGAAGCGGTACCGGCGCTCGTTGTGGCCGGTCATCACCGTCATGTCCTGCAGGTGGCAGTGGCCGCCTTCCTCGCACACGGGGCAGTCGTGCGGGTGGTTGGTCATCAGCCATTCGACGACGCTGGCGCGGAATTGCTTGGCCTCTTCGTCGTCGATGGAAATCCAGGAGTTGTCGGTGGCGGGGGTCATGCAGGACATGACCAGGCGGCCGCGCTTGTCGTTTTCGTCGGTGTACTGCTTGACCGCACACTGGCGGCAGGCGCCGACGCTACCGAGCGCCGGGTGCCAGCAGAAGTAGGGGATGTCGAGTCCGAGGGACAGACAGGCCTGCAGGAGGTTGTCTGCACCATCGACTTCGAGCGTCTTGCCGTCTACGTGGATAGTGGCCATGGTTCAGTCTTCATCTGCCCGTTTGACCGGGCGTGGCTAATGGAATCAGGTTGCGGTCGGGGCCGCTTGTGGCGGCCGCCAACCGGCGGAACTGGCTCTTATGCGCCGACCGGTTCAGGTCGGATCGCCGGTGCGTTCTCGGCGATGCCTGCCTCGAACTCCGGACGGAAATACTTCATCGCGCTACCCAGCGGCTCGACAGCGCCCGGTGCGTGGGCGCAGAAGGTCTTGCCTGGGCCGAGGAAGTTGACCAGCCCTTCGAGGGTTTCCAGGTCACCGCGCTGGCCTTCACCGCGCTCGAGGGCGCGCAGGACCTTGACGCTCCAGGGCAGGCCGTCGCGGCAGGGGGTGCACCAGCCGCAGGACTCGCGGGCGAAGAACTCTTCCATGTTGCGCAGCAGCGAGACCATGTTGATGCTGTCGTCCACGGCGAGCGCGAGACCGGTGCCCATACGGGTGCCGACCTTGGCGATACCGGCGGCGTACATGGGCGCATCCAGGTGTTCGGGGAGCAGGAAGCCGGTGCCGGCGCCGCCGGGCTGCCAGGCTTTCAGCTTGAAGCCGTCACGCATGCCGCCGGCATAGTCTTCGAAGAGTTCGCGGGCGGGGACGCCGAAGGGCAGCTCCCACAGGCCGGGGTTCTTCACCTTGCCGGAGAAGCCCATGAGCTTGGTGCCCATGTCTTCGCTGCCGGGACGGGCGAGGCCCTTGTACCAATCCACGCCGTTGGCGACGATCGCCGGCACGTTGCACAGGGTCTCGACGTTGTTGACGCAGGTGGGCTTGCCCCAGACGCCGACAGCGGCGGGGAAGGGCGGCTTGGAGCGCGGGTTGGCGCGGCGGCCTTCCAGCGAGTTGATCAGGGCGGTTTCCTCGCCGCAGATGTAGCGGCCGGCACCGGTGTGGACGAACAGCTCGAAGTCGAAGCCGCTGCCGAGAATGTTCTTGCCCAGCAGGCCGGCGGCCTTGGCTTCGTCGATGGCGCGATTGAGGTTGCGCGCCGCGTCGACGTATTCGCCGCGCAGGAAGATGTAGCCGCGATAGGCCTTGAGTGCGCGGGCGCTGATCAGCATGCCTTCCACCAGCAGGTGGGGCAGCTGTTCCATCAGCATGCGGTCCTTCCAGGTGTTGGGTTCCATTTCGTCCGCGTTGCACAGCAGGTAGCGGATGTTCATGGATTCGTCGGCGGGCATCAGGCCCCATTTCACGCCGGTGGGGAAGCCCGCACCGCCGCGGCCCTTGAGGCCGGAGTCCTTGACGGTCTGCACGATGTCGGCCTGGGCCATTTCGCCCAGGGCCTTGCGTGCGGCCGCGTAGCCGTTCTTCTGCTGGTATTCCTCGAGCCAGATGGGCTGCGCGTCGTCACGCAGGCGCCAGGTCAGCGGGTGCGTCTCGGCGCTGCGCTGGATGCGGTTGGCCGGGCCGACGGAGGTGAGGGTCTTCATTGATAGGCCTCCAGCAGTTGCGCGACGCCATCGGCGCTGACATTGCCGAAGGTATCGTCGTCGATCATCAGGGCCGGGGCCTTGTCGCAGTTGCCCAGGCAGCACACCGGCAGCAGCGTGAAGCGGTTGTCGGCGGTGGTCTGGCCAAGGCCGATGCCGAGGTTCTGCTGGATGCTGCCGAGCACGGACTCATGGCCGCCGACGTAGCAGGTCATGCTGTCGCACACACGGATGATGTGGCGGCCCACCGGCTGGCGGAAAATCTGACTATAGAAGGTGGCTACACCTTCGACGTCGCTGGCGGGGATGCCGAGGATTTCGCCAATGGCATCGGCGGCGCCGTCAGGCACCCAGCCGCGCTCCTTCTGGACGATCTTCAGGGCTTCGATGGACGCCGCGCGCGGGTCCTCGTAGTGGTGCATCTCGTGCTCGATGGCCGAGCGCTCGGTTTCGCTGAGGGCGAAACGGTCGGTCTGGATAATGCTCATGTCAGCGGTCCACGTCAGCCATAACGAAGTCGATACTGCCCAGGTAGGCGATCAGGTCGGCCACCATGCTGCCGCGGATCACCGAGGGGATCTGCTGCAGGTGGGCGAAGCTGGGCGTCCGGATCCGGGTGCGGTAGCTCATGGTGCTGCCATCGCTCGTCAGGTAGTAGCTGTTGATGCCCTTGGTCGCCTCGATCATCTGGAAGGCTTCGTTGGCCGGCATGACCGGGCCCCAGGAAACCTGCAGGAAGTGGGTGATCAGGGTTTCGATGTGCTGCAGCGTGCGTTCTTTCGGCGGCGGCGTGGTCAGCGGGTGGTCGGCCTTGTACGGGCCTTCCGGCATGTTCTTCAGGCACTGGTCGATGATGCGGATGCTCTGGCGCATCTCTTCGACGCGGACCATGCAGCGGTCGTAGGCGTCGCCGTTATGGGCCAGCGGCACTTCGAACTCGAAGTTCTCGTAGCCCGAGTAGGGGCGTGCCTTGCGCAGGTCGAAGTCCAGGCCGGTGGAGCGCAGGCCGGCGCCGGTGACGCCCCATTCCAGCGCTTCCTTGGTGTTGTACTGGGCGACGCCGATGGTACGGCCCTTGAGGATGCTGTTCTTCAGGGCGGCCTTGGTGTACTCGTCGAGGCGCTTGGGCAGCCATTCGACGAATTCCTTGACCAGCCCGTCCCAGCCGCGCGGCAGGTCGTGGGCGACGCCGCCGATGCGGTACCAGGCCGGGTGCAGGCGGAAGCCGGTGATGGCTTCGATCACCTTGTAGGCGCGCTGGCGGTCGGTGAAGGTGAAGAACACCGGGGTCATGGCGCCGACGTCCTGGATGTAGGTACCCAGGAACAGCAGGTGGCTGGTGATACGGAAGAATTCGGCCAGCATCACGCGGATGGTGTCGACCTTCTGCGGCACCTTGATGCCGGCGAGTTTTTCGACCGCGAGCACGTAGGGCAGGTTGTTCATCACCCCGCCGAGGTAGTCGATGCGGTCGGTGTAGGGGATGAAGCTGTGCCAGGACTGGCGCTCGGCCATCTTCTCGGCGCCGCGGTGGTGGTAACCCACCTCCGGTACGCAGTCGAGGATTTCTTCACCGTCCAGCTGCAGGATGATGCGGAAAGCACCGTGTGCTGACGGGTGGTTGGGGCCGAGGTTGAGGAACATGTAGTCCTCGTTCTCGCCCTGGCGCTTCATGCCCCAGTCTTCGGGGTTGAAGCGTGCGGCTTCTTCTTCCAGCTGCAGCTTGGCGAGGCTCAGGCTGTAGGGATCGAATTCGGTGGCGCGCGCCGGGTAGTCCTTGCGCAGCGGGTGACCTTCCCAGGTGTTCGGCATCATGATCCGCGACAGGTGCGGGTGGCCGGAGAAGTGCACGCCGTACATGTCCCAGACTTCGCGCTCGTACCAGTTGGCGTTCGGCCAGATGCCGGTGACGCTGGGCAGGTTGAGGTCGCCTTCGGACAGGGACACCTTGATCATCACGTCGCTGTTTCGCTCGATGGAGATCAGGTGGTAGAAAACGGTGAAGTCGGCGCCCGGCAGGCCGCGGCGCTGGGTGCGCAGACGCTCGTCGACGCCATGCAGGTCGTACAGCATGACGAAGGGGCGCGGCGAATTGCGCAGGAAGGTGAGGACTTCGACGAGCTTCTCGCGAGCGACCCAGATCACCGGCATGCCGGTGCGGGTGGCCTGGAGGGTGAAGCTCTCGGCGCCAAAGCGGGAATTCAGTTCAACGACGACGTCTTGGTCGTCAGCCTTGTAAGGCGGGATAGACAGAACGGTGTCTGCAGTCATGGTCTCGGTCGCTTTCGGTCAACGTACAGAGTGAGCCGGGTCTCTTCTCGTGGAAGAGACCGGATCAGACTTCGTCGGGGCTGCGCAGGTTGGTGACCTGAATACGCTGTTCGCGGCGCTGTTCCTTCTGCGACGGCATTTCGGCACGGTAGATGCCTTGGTCGCCGACGACCCAGGAAAGCGGGCGGCGCTCCTTGCCGATGGATTCCTGCAACAGCATCAGGCCTTGCAGGAATGCCTCCGGGCGGGGAGGGCAGCCAGGGATGTACACGTCCACGGGGAGGAACTTGTCCACGCCCTGAACCACCGAATAGATGTCGTACATACCGCCGGAGTTGGCGCACGAACCCATCGAGATCACCCACTTGGGCTCCAGCATCTGCTCGTAGAGGCGCTGGATGATGGGCGCCATCTTGATGAAGCAGGTGCCGGCGATGACCATGAAGTCAGCCTGGCGGGGTGATGCACGAATGACTTCCGCACCGAAGCGGGCGATGTCGTGCGGCGCGGTGAAGGCGGTAGTCATCTCCACGTAGCAGCAGGACAAACCGAAGTTGTACGGCCACAGGGAGTTCTTGCGACCCCAGTTGACTGCACCGTTGAGAACATCTTCGAGCTTGCCCATGAAGATGTTCTTGTGGACCTGATCTTCTAGCAGGGGGTCGGAAACGATCTCCCGCTCGCCGATCGGGTACTGCTCGTTGGGAGCAGTCGGATCGATCCGAGTAAGTTTGTATTGCATCGCCAAAGCCTCATTGTTTTAGCTTCGCCTGCCGATTGCGACGACCTTCGGGAGCCCAATCAAGAGCACCGATGCGCCAGAGATAGACAAGACCTGCCAACAGAATTGCTATGAAAATGGTAGCTTCGACGAGGCCCGCCCACCCGCTTTCGCGAACGGATACGGCCCAGGCGAAGAGAAAGAGGGCTTCGACGTCGAAGATCACGAAGAGCATCGCGACCAGATAGAATTTTGCGGAGAGGCGCAGGCGCGCACTGCCGGTGGGGAGCATCCCCGATTCGAACGGCTCGTTCTTGGCGCGGCCATGGGCACGGCTGCCGAGAAGGCTCGAGACACCGAGCATGAAGGCACAGAGGCCGATCACGCCCAGCAGGAAAATAGCGAAACCCCAGTTATGGGAAAGAATGGCAGTGGCGTCCGACATGCCGGAACTCCTTCAACAAGGAACGGCGTTCACTCGTAATTAAATTGGGTCTTGCCCGCACTAGAGTGCCCGGCAATCTATTCGGACAATTTTATGCCCGTATGGGTCTACAAGTAAATTTTTCAGACTAAAAAATTAACTCGAAAGGCAGTTTAAAGAGCTTGTACTGCTCTGAAAGCCTAGAGCGCCGTGGGTTCCAGTTTTTTGTCAGGCTTTGGTCGGATTGCGTCGCTATGCCGCAGGGCGCAAATATAGATAGGTTAATGATAGTCATTATCATTTGACTGGAGAATATATAACCACTACATGGCGAGTCCTACGGAAGTGGTTAAAACATGCGCACTTAATAGCCGCTGTTACTCACAACTTCTTTCCTCTATGCCTAATTCATATGTGGCTACCGTTGTCGCTCTGACGACCTTGTACTAGCGTGCTAGAAGCGCCGTGGATGCGGTGCGTTCCCCCCTGTTTCCCTGCCGTACTCAGCGGGTCGGCTGGACCACGGATTCGTCTGCCTGGGCGTGCTGGTCCACTCAGAAAACAAGAAAAAGAGGGAATCGCCATGGGCGTTGCCAAGTTGCTGCGTCACTGCTTCGTGCTTCTGCTGTTCTTCCTGCCTTCACTGCCTGCCCACGCCGAACTCGGCGACTACGGGTTCTGGCAGACGCTGGGCAATCTCACCTCCCCACCCAAGGCCGACAACAAGGTCCTGCCCGAGCAGCGGGTTGGGCCCTATCCGTTGCTGGCCAACCCGGCGGGGTTCAACTCCGGTTTCAAGGCGGCCAACTACTACGCCTGGCAGACGGTGCAGCTCGCACCCGAGACCGGCGCCGTTTGTGGTGATGGTTCGCCCTACAAGTTCTTCGTCAACCGGGTACCGAACACCAGTAACACCATCATCTATATGGAGGGCGGTGGCGCCTGCTGGGATTACGCCAGTTGCACGGGCCAGACCGGCATCCGGGGTGCGCGGAACCCGAATGGCATTCCCGACGATTACATGAAGCTGCTCAACCCCAGCGCCAGCCTGGTGAGCCCCTTCGTGGTGCGGTTGCATCCCTGGACGCGGGTGAAGACGCAGAACTGGAACATGGTGTACGTGCCGTACTGCACCGGTGACATCTATTCCGGTGACAAGGTGGCGGTCTACCAGGACCCGACCGGGCAGAAGCCGCAGCTGGTGTGGCACCACAACGGGCTGCGCAACACCCGCGCGGTGACCGCCTGGCTCAAGGACAACCTCGAGCGCCCCGGGCAGATGCTCTCCACCGGCTGCAGTGCCGGCGGGGCGGGCAGCCTGATCAGCCATGCGGTGACGCGCCAGGACATCGCGCCTAACCGTGGCTTCCTGATCGACGACTCGGGGCCGGTGTTCAGTGCGGTGACCGGGGGCAGCAACCAGGCCTATCCGTCGCTGCCGTTGCAGACCTTCATCCGCCAGGCCTGGGGCCTCGACAATGGGCCGCTGCAATTGCTGCAGAGTCGTCTGCCGGGCGTCACCCTGAATGACCTGGGCAGCATCTACCCGGCGCTTTCCGCGAACCTGCCGGGTGATCGTCTCGGGCATACGCACTTCTGGAAGGACCTGAACTACTCGTCCTACTCCTACGAGCGCTTCTACCCTGAGATCGCCAACGCACCGGACCAGGCCACCAAGGAGGCGCTGATCCACGCCAAGTGGGATGTGGACACCGGCCGCCTGCGCAACACCCTGGCCAACCTGCATAACTTCGGCGGCTACTTCCCGCAGTACCGGGCGGTGAACGAGAGCCATTGCACCAGCATCATCGAGTTCGCCAACGCCGACATCCAGGAGCAGAACCTGCAACTGGATGACTTCGTCACCAATGTGCTGGATGGCACCGGGCCGGTGATGGATGCATCCGAGTCGAGCGATGCGGCCGATCGGGCCAAGCCGTTCAACCTGCTCTACTACGTGCTCAACCAGTTGCTTTGAGAAGTGGCTGCGGGGCGGGCAATCCGCCCCGCAGCTCAGTGGTAGGCCTGCTCGCGGGCCTGTTGCAGGCGCTGCCTCAGGTATTCGTCACGGCTGAGGCCGTCTGGGATCGACTGCATCGCCAGCACCTCGGCAACGATGCGTTTCTCTTCCTGCTTGTAGTGATCGAACTGGGGCGAAGGCTGTGCCGCGAGCTTCTTCTCCAGGGCGTCGCTACGCGCCTTGTAGCGCTGCAGCAGGGCGTTGGCGCGTGCCTTCTGTTCCTCGACGTCACCGCCGCTGGCCTGGATCAGGGCGATCTGCAGCACCAGGGATTCGCTGGCCGCCAACTCGCCGCTCTGCTCATGGGATTGCACTTCCTCCGCCAAGCGCTCGGCCTGTTTCTCCCGTTCTTCGCTGGGCAGGTCCGGCGCCGCCTTGAAGAAGGCTCGGTAGGCGGAGTGGAAGGCCAGGCGCTTCTCGTACTCCGCCGTCAGCGCGGGGTCGATGTGCTGGGCGCTCGCCGCTGCCGTCGCGTCGCTGGCCGGAGTGGCCAGGGGCTGGCTGGCTTGCGAGCGCGGCTGGGCGACGGCCTGGGATTCTGGGCCCAGGCGGCAGTAGAGGGTGGCGGCGGCTGTCGTCACGGCGATCGCCGTGCCTGCCAGGATAAGCGTGGTTCGGGCCATTGCGGTTCTCGGCCTCTCAGTTGGGACATTCGTACAGCTTAGTCAATGCTCGCGCTTGCGGCTGACCCAGGCCCAGATCATCTCGCAGCGGATGGGTTCGATGCCGGTTTCATCGGTGATGGAGACCGCGACCCGCACTTCGCCCCGGTCTTCTTCATGGATGCGCCGGACCTGTTCGGCATCCAGTTGCGCCACTGCCTTCAGGCCGCCCGTGGCGCGCTTGAGGTAGTCCACGTGCAGGCTTTTGATCAGGGGCAGCTTGTCGTCCGGCACGTTCATGCCCACCAGCAGGCCGGTGGCGGATTCGGCCAGCAATGCCATGGCGGCGGCATGTACGCCCTTGATGTGGTTACGCACCCGGGGACGATTGGCGAGGCTCATCACCGCCCGTTGCTGGCTGAGGTGATGGACGCGCACGCGGGCGGTGCCGGCGAAGCGCACCTGACTGCCGATCAGCAGGCTGAGCAGGGGTGTGTGCAGGGCGGCGGGCAGTTTGCTCACCAGGGAGGTGGCGCGACTCAGGCGGTTGGCAGGCATGGGCAGGCCCTTGGTGTGTGGCTGGCCAGTCTGTCAGTGGAAAAAGGGACCGGCCATTGCTGGCCGGTCGCAAATGCCTGGCACTTCGGCCAGTGGCTGGGGGATCAGAGGATGCGGCGACGGTCTTCGCGGGTGATCACCACAGTGGAAGAGCGCGGACGCTTGCCCGGGCCGTCCGGCCAGGCGCTTGTGAGGTTGGTGGGCGTCGAGCCCTCACCCGGGTGCTGGATATTGACGAACAGGGTGCGGAAGTCCGGCGTGGCGGCGATGCCGGTGACTTCGGCGCCCAGCGGGCCGACCAGGAAGCGCTTGAGCTCGCCGGTGCGTGGGTCCGCCACCAGCATCTGGTTGTTGCCGAAGGGGCCGGCGGACAGCTGGCTGCCGCTCATGTCGGTCTGGATCCACAGGCGGCCGTCGTCGTCGAACCACAGGCCGTCGGGGCTGGCGAGGATGTTGCTGGCGTCCAGCGGCTTGCCGTTCGGGCCGCGGCTGTCGGTTTCCGGGCCGGCGAGCATGAACAGGTTCCAGTTGAAGGCCTTGCCGGCGTAGTCGCGGCTCTGCTCGCGCCAGCGGATGATGTGGCCGTAGGCGTTGGCCGGGCGCGGGTTGGGGGCGTCCGGGACGGTGCGCGCGGTGTTGTTGGTGAGGGTGAAGTACACCTCGCCGTTGTCCGGGTTAACCGCGCCCCATTCGGGGCGGTCCATCTTGGTGGCGCCGACCACGTCCGCCGCGAGGCGGGTGTTGATCAGCACGTCGCCCTGGTCGGCGAAGGCGACGCCGGCGGCGAGGCAGGCCTTGAGGAAGGACTTGTCGTTGATGTCCAGCGGCAGCCACTGACCGCTGCCGTCGGCATTGAAGCGCGCGACGTACAGGGTGCCTTCGTCCAGCAGGCGGCCGTTGCTGCGACCGGGGCGATAGGTGTCGCGGCTGACGTATTTGTAGATGTACTCGTTCTGCGAGTCGTCGCCGGAGTAGCAGACCACCGGACGGCCGGGTTTCACCGGGGCGAAGATCAGGCCTTCATGGGCGAAGCGGCCGAGGGCGGTGCGTTTCACCGGCACGGAATCGGGCTCGAAGGGGTCGATCTCGACGATCCAGCCGAACTGGTTCGGTTCGTTGCGGTAGTCGCCCTTGGCGTCGGCGGCCTTGCGGGTGGCGTCGAAGCGCTCGAACTCGTCGCCGGGCAGGGTTTCCCAGCCGAAGCGGCTGCCGTTGCGCAGGCCGTAGCGCTTCAGTTCACGGGGCAGGTCGGTGTCACGGGTGGAGAAATAGCCGGCCCAGTTTTCCTCGCAGGTGAGGTAGGTGCCCCAGGGGGTGAAGCCGTTGGAGCAGTTGTTCTGGGTGCCGCGGGCGGCGGTGCCGTTGGGGCTGTGGCGCGTTTGCAGGAGCTTGTTGCCGCGAGCCGGGCCGCTGATCTGCATGGGCGTGGCAGCGGTGATGCGGCGGTTGCGGCGGCTGGGCACCACGGTCCACTCGCCGCGCACGTCACGGCGGATTTCGACCACCGAAACGCCGTGGGCGTTGATTTCCTTGCGGACTTCTTCGGCGCTCGTGCGCTTGCCGTTCACCACGGTGGGGCCGTTGGGGTGCAGCAGCGGCGCGTCGATGTATTCGTGGTTGAGCACCAGCAGGCCATGGTCGGAGCGCAGGCCCAGGCCGAGGCGGGTGTCGATGGGGAAGAAGTGCATGCCGTCATGGTGCATGCCGGTTTGCTCGGCCTGGTCGCGGGCGCTGTTGCTGGCGTCGTCGGCAAAGGCGGGGTAGCGGCCGGTGATGGGGGTGCCCCAGGGAATGAAAGGCGTGGCCTTGTAGCCGGGCGGCACGGTGATGGTGTCGGCACGGCCGGCCGGGATGCCTTCGAAGCTGAGGCGGCGGCGTGGCTTGAAGGGGAAGCCGAGGCCGCGGGCTTCGCTCTGACCGGCTTCGGCCTGGCCGGGCAGGGATACGCCGAGGAAGGCGAGGGCGCCCAGTGCGGCGCCACCGGCCAGCACCTCGCGGCGTTTCACGCCCTCGATCAGCTCGCTGATGTGGGGGTTGTTGGAAAGGTTGCTAGGCACTTCGTCGCCATTTCCAAAGAGGACGGCGTTCTCTTTCTCGTTATTCAAGGCTTTGTCTCCATACAGGCGAATCGACGGAGACTTGACGCTAAGACCTCAAGGCGACGGAACTGTGACAGTGCGGCGGGTGCAGTGCCTTATGTGCTGTAGCGCACAAAACGCTTTTAGTGGGCGCCCGGCGCAGATGGCGGCTTGATGGCGAAGATCAGCGCGCCGCCCTGCAGTGCCTCGATCACCTGGTCGCGGTCAGCGGCGGCCAGCACCAGGCAGCCGAAACTGCGCCCGGCCACGCCGTGCTGGCGGATGAAGCGATCCTCCATGTAGTCCATGGCATGGATGACGATGGCGCGCTCCATGGCTTTGTCGTTGCTCGGGTCCAGCCCCGTCAGCCGCATCGACAGCCCGTGCCCGGGTTGCCGGCTCTGGTAGACCTCGCCCGTGCGGTAGGTGCCCAGCGAGGAGGCACGGCTCTCGGGCTCGTTGGAGAAGCGCTCGGCGTAGCCGTCATGGTCGGCATCCGAGCCTTTGCCATGGGCAACGCGGTAGCTGGCCAGCAGGGCGTGGCTGCGGCTGTCGTATAGCAGGAAGCGCTTCTGGTCCGAGCGTTGGGAGTAGTCGACCACGGCGAAGCGCGGGTGCTCGTCCTGCTGTAGGCGTTGAAGGATGGGCTGGAGGGTGTCTGCAGTGAAGCGTTGCTCCAGGTCGCCAGCGTGGGTGAGGAGGGGGAGCAGGGCCAGCAGGCTGGTGACGAGCGTTCGGAGCATGGGGCTGGAGACCTTGGGCTGTTGGCCAGAGGTAAGTTCAGACGTGGCGCGAACGCAAGATGTTCCCTGATGGCGGGCGGCGCATAAAAAAAGCCCCGGCATCGCTGCCAGGGCCTTGAGGCATCCAGCCGGCCCGAAGGCCGTGCTGGTGAACAGTTCCTATTAGTGGAACTGGTTCATGGTGTTGTCTTTACCGCTTGCTTTCAGAGCCGCTTCGCCAGCGAAGTACTCTTTGTGGTTGTCGCCGATGTCGGAGCCAGCCATGTTCTGGTGCTTGACGCAGGCGATGCCCTGACGCAGTTCCTGACGCTGTACGCCTTTGACGTAGGCCAGCATGCCCTGGTCGGCGAAGTACCCTTTGGCCAGGTTGTCGGTGGACAGCGCGGCGGTGTGGTAGGTCGGCAGGGTGATCAGGTGGTGGAAGATGCCGGCGTGAGCCGAACCGTCGCGCTGGAAGGTACGGATCTTCTCGTCTGCAACCTGGGCCAGTTCGGTTTCGTCGTACTCGACGGCCATCAGTTTGGCGCGGTCGTAGGCGGAAACGTCTTTGCCTTCGGCAACGAACGCATCGAACACTTGTTGACGGAAGTTCAGGGTCCAGTTGAAGGACGGGCTGTTGTTGTAAACCAGCTTGGCGTTCGGGATCACCTGACGGATGCGGTCAACCATGGCCTTGATCTGGCCAACGTGCGGCTTCTCGGTTTCGATCCACAGCAGGTCGGCGCCGTTCTGCAGGCTGGTGATGCAGTCCAGTACGCAGCGGTCTTCGCCGGTGCCAGCGCGGAACTGGAACAGGTTGGACGGCAGGCGCTTGGGACGCAGCAGCTTGCCTTCGCGGTTGATCACCACGTCGCCGTTCTGCAGGTCGGAAGCGGAGATTTCTTCGCAATCCAGGAAGGAGTTGTACTGGTCGCCCAGGTCGCCCGGCTGCTTGGTAACGGCGATCTGCTTGGTCAGGCCGGCACCCAGGGAGTCGGTACGGGCAACGATCACGCCGTCGTCAACGCCCAGCTCGAGGAAGGCGTAGCGAACTGCGTTGATCTTGGCGAGGAAGTCTTCGTGGGGAACGGTCACTTTGCCGTCCTGGTGGCCGCACTGCTTCTCGTCGGAAACCTGGTTCTCGATCTGGATGCAGCAGGCACCGGCTTCGATCATTTTCTTGGCCAGCAGGTAGGTGGCTTCCGGGTTACCGAAGCCAGCGTCGATGTCGGCGATGATCGGAACCACGTGGGTTTCGTAACCGTCGATCTGAGCCTGGATCTCGTCGGCCTTGACCTTGTCGCCAGCGGCGCGGGCAGCGTCCAGGGCGGTGAAGAGCAGGTCCAGCTCGCGGGCATCAGCCTGGCGCAGGAAGGTGTACAGCTCTTCGATCAGGCCGGAAACGGCGGTTTTCTCGTGCATCGACTGGTCCGGCAGCGGGCCGAAGTCGGAACGCAGAGCAGCGACCATCCAGCCGGACAGGTAGAGGTAGCGCTTGTTGGTGGTCTTCAGGTGCTTCTTGATGGAGATCAGCTTCTGCTGACCGATGAAGCCGTGCCAGCAGCCCAGGGATTGGGTGTAGACGGAGGCGTCGGCGTCGTACTCGGCCATGTCCTTGCGCATGATGGCCGCGGTGTATTTGGCGATGTCCAGACCGGTCTTGAAGCGGTTCTGGGCGCGCATACGGGCGACGGATTCCGGGTTGATAGCGCTCCAGCTGTTGCCTGCGGCTTCTTTCAGAGCGGCAACTGCCTTGATGTCGTTTTGATATGCGGACATGGTCAATCCTTCAAATGTGTTTGGTTGAGCACCGACTTCCCCCTGTGAGCCTTGGAAGGCAACACGGGTAGCTCACAACAGAACGCCGAGAATGTGACCGGTACGAGTAGGACACTCGAGAGGAGGGGGGACGATACGAGCGGCACGGATGACTTCGCTACCCTTTCCGGATGCGCTTTCGGCTCGTGGATGCCTCGGGCGTATCAGGTTCGGTTGGATCGTCGATCTGGCTGCTGCGCTAAACGCTTCCCCGTCCCTCAGGACAACTTCGTTCCAGTCGCAACCTCGTCGAACGGCCTTGTGGGCTGTAACAACACGGGACGGCTCGAAGGTATTGAGCGCGGCCCGGGAGCCCGTTTCAGGGCCCCTGGTTAGCGGGAGCGGGGCCATGATGCGCTTCAAACAAGTGTTCGTCAAACGTTTTGTAGTGATTTTTTGGCACTACTACATAAGTCTTAAGAACGACCGATTGGTCAGGGAAAGGGGACTCAGTCGAGGCTCTCGACCTTCAGGCGCATGGTCATGTTTTCGCTACCCTGGGTGCTGCGTTGGCGGAGGAAACCGCTGTCGTCGGACTGGCTGGATTCGTTGATGCCACCCACCGTGATCCATTCGCCGAGGCGGCCGCTGACGCGGGTGTCGGTGCTCTGCACGTCGATCACGCCGGGTTGGGATTGGCTCAGTCGATCGCGGTTGCTGCTGATGGCGACGTGGACGATGTCGCCGGTGATGCTGGCGGTGACGTAGAAGCCCCGGGTGACGTTGCGGTACTCGGTGTTGCTGTAGACCTGGCCGTAAGGGCCGGTGCTGGCGGTGGTGATGGGGACGCTCTGGCCGACCTGGATCAGTGCCGGGTAGCCCTCGCTGGCCTGCACCTGCTGCACGCCGCCGCCACGGGTGTCGGTGCTGCGGCGGATGATGCGCACCTGGTCGCGCCCGCGCACTTCACCGCGCCCGGCTTCGATGTCGACGCCGCCGACACTGGCCGAGCCGTTGACCGCGTAGCCGCGATCGTTCTGGTAGTTGCTGTCGCTGGTGTCCACCGAGATCAGCAGGCGCTTGGGTGCGGTATCCAGCTGGTTGAGCAAGGTGCGCAGTTCCTGGATCTTCGCCGGCTCGGCGTTGACGATCAGCTGGTTGCCGTAGGCGCTGACGCGGCCTTCGTTGCCGAGCACCGATTGCACCACGGGCATCACATCTTCGGCGGTGCGGTAGTTAAGCGGGATGACCTCGGTCGCTGCCTGGAGCGGCAGGCTCAGGGCAAGGAGCAGGGCGGCGAGGAGCGCGCGTGGGGTCATAGCAGGAAACTCCGCAGGTCGGGGTCGCTGACGCTTTGTTCCCAGGCCTGGTCGAACTGGGCCTGGCGCAGGCGGCAGCGCCCGGGGTCGTTGTACAGAGCGTAGCCGGAGAAGCTGTCCGGTTCCGGGCGCAGCAGCAGGCCGCGGTCGTCCGCCAGCAGATAGGCGCACTCGTCGTTGGGATGGTCGGGGTTGAGCTTGCGGATCTGGCTATTGCTGGAGAGGCGGCGCACCAGGTTGAGCAGGCGATGGCCTTCCTTCACCGGGCGGGTGACGTCGCGCACCAGGATGCGCAGGCGGTTGCGCGGGTTGGCCAGGAGGAAGCGGGTGCAGGCGTCCTGGATGCTGCTGTGGTGGTAGAGCCAGGCTTCGAGGTCCGGCGTGTAGAGGCACAGGCTGCGCTGCGCCTGTTGCAGCAGGGCGAGGGCGTGGGGGCGGGCGTCTTCGGGCTTGGCGAAGCGCTGCAGGTCGCCGTGCTCGCCAAGGGTGAAGGGCGCGGGCTCCCAGGGGGCGGGCTCGCGCAGGTCCGGCACCGGGTTATGGACCTCGAAACGCCCCGGTGACTGGAATTCGATGGCCGGCAATTCGGTCTCGGGTTCTTGGTTTTCCGGGGCGTTGGGTTCCATGTCGACCTCTACTGGCTGTCGCGCACCATGTCCACGTGAGGGATGCCGGCTTCGAGGAACTCGCCGCTGACGACGCGGAAGCCGTGGCGCTCATAGAAGGGGGTGGCGTGTACCTGGGCGGAGAGCATCTGCTGCTTGAGGCCGCGACGTTCCGCTTCGGCGATCACCGCTTCCAGCAGGCGGTCGCCGACCCGCAGGCCGCGCCAATCCTTGAGCACCGAGACGCGGCCGATATGGCCGTCGGGCAACAGGCGCGCGGTGCCGATGGCGTATTCGTGCTCAAGGGCGAGGAAGTGGACCGCGTCGGCGTCTTCCGCATCCCATTCCTGCTCCGGTGTCACCGCCTGTTCGGCGATGAACACGGCTTCACGGATGCGGCGCAGGTCGGCATTGTCCTTCTGCCAATCGGCGATGCGGATGTGTATCTCACTCATCGGCAAACTCCAGACTTCCTTGCTTGATCAGTTCCCACAGAAGCTTACGCCCGTCCTCGTCCGCCAGCCATTGGCCGAGGTTGTCGATGTGCAGCGCGTCGCTGGCGCAGACCAGTTTCAGCAACTCGCGCAGGCTGCTGGGCAGCAGGCGGCTCTGGCCGCTGGCAAACAGCATCAGGCCGATATCCACTTCGGACCAGGCCATGCGGGCGCTGGGGTTGCGGATCAGTACCGCGCCATCTTCCAGGGCGCCGACGAACTCGTCTTCGTCCACTTCGGTGCCGGCGACCAGTTCGGGGTAGCGCGGCTCGGTCATGAACTGGCCGAACCAGGTCAGCAGCAGGCGTTCATCGCTCATGTGCTCGGCCAGCAGCGCCTTGAGGCGGTCGAGGGAGTCCTGCTGGATCTGGTGCGGGTCGCTGACCGGGGTGATGTCGGCGTCGTTGTAGCGCTCTTCGTCCGGAATGAACTGGGCGAGGAAATCGGTGAAGTGGGTCAGCACCTCGGCTGCGCTGGGGGCGCGGAAGCCGACCGAGTAGGTCATGCAGTCGTCTTCGGCGATGCCGAAGTGGGCCAGGCGCGGCGGCAGGTAGAGCATGTCGCCCGGTTCCAGTACCCACTCATCGGTGCCGTGGAATTCGGCGAGGATGCGCAGATCGGCGTGGGGCAGCAGCGGGCTGTCGGTGTCGCACATCTGGCCGATCTTCCAGCGGCGCTGGCCGTGGGCCTGGAGCAGGAAGACGTCGTAGTTGTCGTAGTGCGGGCCGACGCCGCCGCCGGGCGCGGCGAAGCTGACCATGATGTCGTCGATGCGCCAGCTCGGCAGGAAGCGAAAGTGCTCCAGCAGCTCGGCGACTTCCGGGACGAACTGGTCGACGGACTGGACGAGGAGGGTCCATTCCTTTTCCGGCAGGTCCTGGTAGGTGTCTTCGGCGAAGGGGCCGCGGCGCAGTTCCCAGGGGCGCTCGCCATGTTCGATCACCAGGCGCGATTCGACTTCCTCTTCCAGGGAGAGGCCGGCCAGCTCGTCGGGCGAGATGGGGCTTTCATAGCCCGGGATGGCCTGGCGGATCAGCAGCGGCTTCTTCTGCCAGTAGTCGCGGAGGAATTCACGGGCGGAGATGCCGCCGAGGATTTGCAGGGGGAGATCGGAAGTCATGGCGGAACCTTTGAAATAAAAACGCCCGGCACAGCCGGGCGTGCAAGGGGGCGATAGCCGTTAGATGCGCTTGGCCTGGGCCACCGCGTTGCCGATGTAGGCGGCGGGGGTCAGCTTGCGCAGCTCGGCCTTGGCTTCGGCCGGCATGTCGAGGCCGTCGATGAAAGTCTGCAGCGCTTCGGGGCTGATGCCCTTGCCGCGGGTCAGTTCCTTCAGCTTCTCGTAGGGGTTCTCGATGGCGTAGCGGCGCATCACGGTCTGGATCGGCTCGGCGAGGACTTCCCAGCAGGCATCCAGGTCGGCGGCGATGCGGGCTTCATTCAGCTCCAGCTTGCCGATGCCCTTGAGGCTGGCTTCGTAGGCGATGACGCTGTGGGCGAAGCCGACGCCGAGGTTGCGCAGCACGGTGGAGTCGGTCAGGTCGCGCTGCCAGCGGGAGATCGGCAGTTTGCTGGCCAGGTGCTGGAACAGGGCGTTGGCGATGCCGAGGTTGCCTTCGGAGTTTTCGAAGTCGATCGGGTTGACCTTGTGCGGCATGGTCGAGGAGCCGATCTCGCCGGCAACGGTCTTCTGCTTGAAGTAGCCGAGGGAGATGTAGCCCCAGACGTCACGATCGAAGTCGATGAGGATGGTGTTGAAGCGGGCGATGGCGTCGAACAGCTCGGCGATGTAGTCGTGCGGCTCGATCTGGGTGGTGTAGGGGTTGAAGCCCAGGCCCAGGTCCCCTTCGATGAATTCGCGGGCGTTGGCTTCCCAGTCGACTTCCGGGTAGGCGGAGAGGTGGGCGTTGTAGTTGCCCACGGCGCCGTTGATCTTGCCCAGCAGCGGGACGGCGGCTACCTGGGCGATCTGGCGCTCCAGGCGGTAGACGACGTTGGCCAGTTCCTTGCCCAGGGTGGTGGGGGAGGCGGGCTGGCCGTGGGTGCGGGAGAGCATCGGCACGTCGGCGAAGCGGATCGCCAGCTCACGGATGGCGTTGGCCACCTGGCGCATCAGCGGCAGCAGGACGTCATCACGGCCTTCGCGCAGCATCAGGGCGTGGGACAGGTTGTTGATGTCCTCGCTGGTGCAGGCGAAGTGGATGAATTCGCTGACCTTGGCCAGCTCCGGCAGCTTGGCGGCCTGCTCCTTGAGCAGGTACTCCACGGCTTTCACGTCGTGGTTGGTGGTGCGCTCGATTTCCTTGATGCGCTCGGCGTGCTCCAGCTGGAAGTTTTCGGCCAGCTCGTTGAGCAGGGCGTTGGCTTCGGCGGAGAAGGGCGCGACTTCCGGAACGCCAGCGTGGGCAGCAAGGCGCTGCAGCCAGCGGACTTCGACCTGTACGCGGAAGCGGATCAGGCCATATTCACTGAAGATCGGGCGCAGTGCGCTGGTTTTGCCGGCGTAGCGGCCATCGACGGGGGAAACCGCGGTGAGCGAGGAGAGCTGCATGGGGCGTTCTCGGACAATCGGTCAACGAAAAGGGCGCACATCATACATGAAAACCGGCCCCGAAACCGCGTCCGGGCATGCGCCGTTCGGCGCCTGCCCGTGGCTCAGCCGCGCAGCATGGGGTAGAGCTCGCCGAGCAGCTTGCGGCGGCTGAACAGCAGCTGCCAGCGGTGGCCGCCGAGCTGGCGCCAGAGGCGTGCGGAGCGGATGCCGGTGAGCAGCAGGGCGCGGATCTTGGCGGCGTTGCTCGGTTGCTGCAGGTTGCGCATGTCGCCATGCACCTGGATGCGCTGGCGGAAGGTGCTGAGGGTGTCCTGGTAGAGGCTGCCGCAGGAGGCGATGACGTTGTCGTGGACGAGGCCGAAGTGCTGGGTCTGCTGCTGGATCTGGTCCAGGCGGCTGCCGATCAGTTGCAGCATGTCTTCGCGCTTGTTCAACTGGCGCTCCAGGGTCAGCAGCGACAGGGCGTAGCGCAGGGGCTCGCGCTGCAGGCTGCTGGGCTCGCGTTCCAGGGCGCTGATCAGGGCCTTGTAGCCGTCGCGCAGGTTGATGTCGTCGCCGCCGTACACGTCGAGGGTGCTCTTCGGGTCGCGAACCAGCAGGCTGCCGAGCATGCAGCCCAGCGGCGCTTCGCTGATCTGGCCGGTCTTGGCGATCTTGTCCACCAGTACGGCGGCTTCGAATACGGCGCCCAGCGCGATCAGTTGTTCCTGCAGTGGGGTCATGGGCGCACCTCGGCGTCCCAGGCGTCATAGCTTTCGATGACACCGCCGCCGAGGCAGATTTCGCCGTCGTAGAAGACCACGGACTGGCCGGGGGTGACGGCGCGCTGAGGCTCGTCGAACACGGCGCGATAGCCGGTGGCGGTCTTTTCCAGGGTGCAGGCCTGATCAGCCTGGCGATAACGGACCTTGGCGGTCAGTGCGCGGGGCTGCTCGAGATCGATGGGGTTGACCCAGAAGATTTCAGAGGCGAGCAGGGCGCGGGAGAACAGCCAGGGGTGTTCGTTGCCCTGGCCGACCACCAGGACGTTGCGCTCCAGGTCCTTGGCCAATACGTACCAGGGCTCGTCGCTGGCGTCCTTCATGCCGCCGATGCCCAGGCCCTGGCGCTGGCCGATGGTGTGGTACATCAGGCCGTGGTGACGGCCGATGACGTCGCCATCGGTGGTCTCGATGTTGCCGGGCTGGGCGGGCAGGTATTGCTTGAGGAAGTCGCTGAAGCGGCGCTCGCCGATAAAGCAGATGCCGGTGGAGTCCTTTTTCTTGGCAGTGGCCAGGCCATGTTTCTCGGCGATGGCGCGGACTTCCGGCTTTTCCAGTTCGCCCACGGGGAACAGGGTGCGGGCGATTTCCTTGCCGCCGACAGCGTGGAGGAAGTAGCTCTGGTCCTTGTTCGGGTCCAGGCCCTTGAGCAGTTCGGTGCGGCCGTCGATGTCGCGGCGGCGCACGTAGTGGCCGGTGGCGATCAGGTCGGCGCCGAGCATCAGGGCGTAGTCGAGGAAGGCTTTGAACTTGATCTCGCGGTTGCAGAGGATGTCCGGGTTCGGCGTGCGGCCGGCCTTGTATTCGGCAAGGAAGTGCTCGAAGACGTTGTCCCAGTACTCGGCGGCGAAGTTGGCAGTGTGCAGCTTGATGCCGATGCGGTCGCACACGGCCTGGGCGTCCGCAAGGTCTTCCTTGGCGGTGCAGTATTCGGTGCCGTCGTCCTCGTCCCAGTTCTTCATGAACAGGCCTTCCACCTGGTAACCCTGTTCCATCAGCAGGAGGGCGGAAACGGAAGAGTCCACGCCGCCGGACATGCCGACGATCACGCGGGTTTTGGCTGTATCGGACATAAGACTCTGGGGGCTGCTGCAAAAAAGAACGGGATTCTATCAGGTGCGCTTGCCTCGGGCGATCACGCCGGGTCGCGGATCAGGCTGAGGGGGAAGCGCTCGCCGGCCAGGTAGTCATCGATGCAGCGCATGATCAGTGGGCTGCGCCATTGCTCGCGGTGGGCCAGGAGCTCGTCACGGGTCAGCCAGCGCGGGCCGATGATGCCATCGTCCAGCTCGCGTTCGGGTAGGTGGCGCAAGGGGCGGGCGGCGAAGCACACGCGCTGGTAGGTGACGCCGTTGCTCGGCGCTGTATAGAGGTAGATGCCGGTGACGGCGGTCAGCTCGACTTCCCAGCCGGTTTCCTCGAGGGTTTCGCGCAGGGCGGCCTGGATGAGACTTTCGTCGGCTTCCAAGTGGCCGGCAGGCTGGTTTAATACCGCCCGGCCATCCGACATCTCCTCGACCATCAGGAAACGGCCCTGGTCTTCGATCAGGGTGGCGACTGTGACATGGGGGGTGAAACGCATGGAGTCCTCCTTAGGTGGGTGGCTGATAGTAGCCATCGGTTGATGACCCGGCGAGAGAGGAGCAATCCGGAAGCAAGCTGCTAGGATGAATAGCGCTTGCTCGGATGGCTACGTGTAGCGAAGTTGTAGTTTGACTACATGTAGGGCTAAAGCACAGGTTTCATGCGGGTTTAACTGCCAGCCCGATCTGTCGAAACATGGAAAAGTGCGTGACTTTCTGTAGAAAAACTACAAGAATGTGCCGCCTTTCCGAGACCCAAGATCCATCCGTCGCGCCGACCGCGTGATGGTTGTCAGACCACGAGAACTACGGAGTCCAGCATGGGATACCAAAAGATCCAGGTGCCTGCTACCGGTGACAAAATCACCGTCAATGCCGATATGTCCCTGAACGTCCCGAACAACCCGATCATCCCCTTCATCGAAGGTGATGGCATCGGCGTCGACATCAGCCCAGTCATGATCAAGGTGGTTGATGCCGCCGTTGCCAAGGCCTACAACGGCACTCGCAAGATCTCCTGGATGGAAGTCTACGCTGGCGAGAAGGCCACCCAGGTCTATGACCAGGACACCTGGCTGCCGAAAGAAACCCTGGAAGCGGTACGTGACTACGTCGTTTCCATCAAAGGCCCGCTGACCACTCCGGTCGGTGGTGGCATCCGCTCCCTGAACGTGGCCCTGCGCCAGGAGCTGGACCTGTATGTCTGCCAGCGTCCCGTTCGCTGGTTCGAAGGCGTGCCCAGCCCGGTCAAAAAGCCGGGTGACGTGGACATGATCATCTTCCGTGAGAACTCGGAAGACATCTACGCCGGCGTCGAGTGGAAAGCTGGCTCCCCCGAGGCCGAGAAGGTCATCAAGTTCCTCACCGAGGAAATGGGCGTCAAGAAAATCCGCTTCACCGAAAACTGCGGTATCGGCATCAAGCCGGTTTCCCTGGAAGGCACCAAGCGCCTCGTGCGCAAGGCCCTGCAGTACGCCGTGGACAACGATCGCAGCTCCGTGACCATCGTCCACAAAGGCAACATCATGAAGTTCACCGAAGGTGCCTTCAAAGAGTGGGGCTACGAAGTCGCACGTGATGAGTTCGGTGCCGAGCTGCTGGACGGCGGCCCGTGGATGCAGTTCAAGAACCCGAACACCGGCAAGAACATCGTGGTGAAAGACGCCATCGCCGACGCCATGCTGCAGCAGATCCTGCTGCGCCCGGCCGAGTACGACGTCATCGCCACCCTGAACCTGAACGGTGACTACCTGTCCGACGCCCTGGCGGCCGAAGTGGGTGGTATCGGTATCGCTCCGGGTGCCAACCTGTCCGACACCATCGCCATGTTCGAAGCGACTCACGGCACTGCGCCGAAGTACGCTGGCCAGGACAAGGTCAACCCGGGTTCGGTCATCCTCTCTGCCGAGATGATGCTGCGCCACATGGGTTGGGTCGAAGCTGCTGACCTGATCATCAAGGGCACCAACGGTGCCATCGCTGCGAAGACCGTTACTTACGACTTCGAGCGTCTGATGGACGGTGCCACGCTGCTTTCCTGCTCTGGCTTCGGCGACGCCACCATCGCTCACATGTGAGATTGATGGCGTGACAAAAAGGCCGGTCATCATGACCGGCCTTTTTTATGCCCTAAGGAATTGGGCTCAAGCCTCGACCGTGCTGCCCTGGGGGAGGCTGGCAGTGGCGGCAGGTGCTTCGGAATTTGCCGTGACCGTACTGATGTTCACGGCGTGCAGGCCTTTGGGGCCCTGGATGATATCGAAGCTTACCGGTTGGCCAGCTTTCAAGGTTTTATAGCCATCCATCTGAATGGCCGAATAATGGGCGAACAGGTCCTCATCTCGGCCGTCGGCGAGGATAAACCCATAGCCCTTGGCGTTGTTGAACCACTTGACCTTACCGCTAACCATGCTGATATCCCTCTGCAAAGGACTCCATCACTGGAGTATCATCCACTTCGACCCCGCGCCCGCTTCGACCCTATGGACGAGGGTGCGGAACCCCTGATACCCGTAGGTGGGTATCCATTGTTTGTAACACCGTTTTGCCTTTAGTCAAGGCAATGCAGCGGCCAGCTGAGAAGCGGGTCAAAGTCCATGGGGCGTCCCATTTCGTCTACCAAGAAGCTTTATTCCAGCATGCATGCAAGCAGCCAGATTCGACTAACATTCAATCAGGATCGCCCTGAGCATCATGGGGGCGACGACTCCGGTCTGTTGGTCCAGGAAGCCAAGCCGATCCTGCAGGCGCCACCCATGTATAAGGTGGTCATGTTTAACGATGACTACACACCGATGGATTTCGTGGTGGAAGTTCTAGAGGTGTTCTTCAGTCACAACCGCGAGGCAGCGACCAAGGTCATGCTGACCGTCCATACCGAAGGGCGGGCGGTCTGTGGGGTGTTTACACGCGATATTGCTGAAACCAAGGCGATGCAGGTGAATCAATACGCGAGAGAGAGTCAGCATCCGCTACTCTGTGAGATCGAGAAGGACGGTTAACGCCGACCGCTTGGGTATGAGGTGAAGCTATGTTGAACCGTGAGCTCGAAGTCACCCTCAATCTTGCCTTCAAGGAGGCCCGTGCCAAGCGTCATGAATTCATGACGGTCGAGCATTTGTTGCTGGCCCTTCTGGACAATGAGGCAGCCTCCGCAGTGCTGAAGGCCTGCGGGGCGAACCTGGACAAGCTGCGGCATGATCTACAGGAATTCATTGACTCCACGACGCCGCTGATCCCTCAGCATGACGAGGACCGCGAAACCCAGCCCACGCTCGGGTTCCAGCGCGTATTGCAGCGCGCCGTGTTCCACGTGCAGAGCTCGGGCAAGCGTGAAGTCACGGGTGCCAACGTGTTGGTGGCCATCTTCAGTGAGCAGGAAAGCCAGGCGGTGTTCCTGCTCAAGCAGCAGAGCGTCGCCCGTATCGATGTCGTCAACTACATCGCCCACGGCATCTCCAAGGTGCCCGGCCATGGCGAGCAGCATGATAGCGAGCAGGAAATGCAGGATGACGAAGGTGGGGAGTCTTCTTCCGCTGGGCATCCGCTGGATGCCTATGCAAGCAATCTGAATGAACTGGCACGCCAGGGGCGGATCGACCCGCTCGTCGGTCGCGAGACCGAGGTGGAGCGTGTCGCGCAGATCCTGGCGCGCCGCCGCAAGAACAATCCGTTGCTGGTGGGTGAGGCGGGGGTCGGCAAGACGGCGATCGCCGAAGGCCTGGCCAAGCGCATCGTCGACAATCAGGTCCCTGAGTTGTTGGCTGACAGCGTCGTCTATTCCCTCGACCTGGGGGCCCTGCTGGCGGGTACCAAATACCGTGGTGATTTCGAGAAGCGCTTCAAGGCGCTGCTCAACGAGCTGCGCAAGCGCCCCCATGCGATCCTCTTCATCGATGAGATCCACACCATCATTGGTGCGGGTGCGGCATCGGGCGGGGTAATGGATGCGTCCAACCTGCTCAAGCCGCTGCTGTCCTCTGGGGAGATCCGTTGCATCGGCTCGACCACCTTCCAGGAATTCCGCGGCATCTTCGAGAAGGATCGCGCCCTGGCGCGGCGCTTCCAGAAGGTCGATGTGAGCGAGCCGTCGGTCGAAGACACCGTGGGCATCCTCAGGGGGCTCAAGGGCCGCTTCGAGCAGCACCACCACATCGAGTACAGCGACGAGGCTCTGCGGGCTGCTGCTGAGCTCGCTGCGCGCTATATCAACGATCGGCACATGCCGGACAAGGCCATCGACGTTATCGATGAGGCGGGGGCCTACCAGCGCCTGCAGCCGGAAGACAAGCGTGCTCCTCGTATCGATGTCGCGCAGGTCGAGGATATCGTCGCGAAAATCGCGCGGATTCCTCCAAAGCACGTCAACAGTTCCGATAAGGAATTGCTGCGTAACCTCGAGCGTGACCTGAAGCTGACCGTATTCGGTCAGGATGCCGCCATCGACTCGCTGTCGACGGCCATCAAGCTGTCCCGGGCGGGCCTCAAGTCGCCGGACAAGCCAGTGGGTTCCTTCCTCTTCGCGGGCCCCACGGGTGTCGGCAAGACCGAAGTCGCTCGCCAGCTGGCGAAGGCGATGGGCATCGAGCTGGTGCGCTTCGACATGTCCGAATACATGGAGCGGCACACCGTGTCGCGCCTGATCGGTGCGCCTCCCGGGTACGTAGGTTTCGACCAGGGTGGCTTGCTCACCGAAGCCATCACCAAGATGCCGCATTGCGTGTTGCTGCTCGACGAGATCGAAAAGGCGCACCCCGAGGTCTTCAACCTGCTGCTGCAGGTGATGGACCACGGCACGCTGACCGACAACAACGGGCGCAAGGCGGATTTCCGCAACGTCATCGTGATCATGACCACCAACGCCGGTGCCGAGACCGCTGCGCGGGCCTCCATCGGCTTCACGCATCAGGACCATTCGTCCGATGCCATGGAGGTCATCCGCAAGAGCTTTACGCCGGAGTTCCGCAACCGCCTGGATACCATCATCCAGTTCGGTCGCCTCAGTCACGAAACCATCAAGAACGTGGTCGACAAGTTCCTCACCGAGTTGCAGGCGCAGCTCGAGGACAAGCGCGTTCAACTGGTGGTCAGCGACGAGGCGCGCGGCTGGCTTGGCGAGCGGGGTTATGACGTGCAGATGGGGGCTCGCCCGATGGCGCGCTTGATTCAGGACAAGATCAAGCGTCCGCTGGCGGAGGAGATCCTCTTTGGCGAGCTGGCTGAGCACGGCGGTGTCGTGCACATCGACGTCAAGGATGGTGAGCTCGAGTTCGATTTCGAGACCACTGCCGAAATGGCCTGACGATGGAGCAACGCAAAAAGCCCGGCTAGTGCCGGGCTTTTTGTTGTGGATCTGTCAGCGGGCGCGGTAGGTGATGCGGCCTTTGCTCAGATCGTAGGGAGTCAGTTCAACGCGAACCTTGTCACCGGTGAGGATGCGGATGTAGTTCTTGCGCATTTTCCCAGAAATATGCGCGGTGACGACGTGCCCGTTTTCCAACTCCACGCGGAACATGGTGTTAGGCAGGGTATCGATGACAGTGCCTTCCATTTCGAAGCTGTCTTCTTTCGACATGCAGTAAAGCCCTCGGTATCAATGATTGGCCGGGTGCAAACGGCGCCTGGCAAAAACGGCGTGCATTGTGCCCGAAAATTGCACCGTAAGCCAAGGGTTTCAGGTGAGGGTGACCCAGCGCTGGTTGACGAAGAGCTCGATGGGGCGGTACTGGGTCTTGTAGTTCATCTTCCGGCAATTTTTGATCCAGTAGCCCAGATAGACCGCCTGGAGGCCCAGGCGCAGTGTTTCTCCGATCTGCCAGAGAATGGCGAAGCGGCCGAGGCTGCGGCGCTCCTCCGACGGGTCGTAGAAGGTGTAAACGGCAGAGAGGCCGTTAGGCAGGACATCGGTGACCGCTATGGCGACCAGGCGGCCGTCCAGGCGGAACTCGTAAAAACGCGAGAAGGGCAGGTCGCGAACCAGGAAGGTGGAGAACTGGTCGCGGCTCGGTGGGTACATGTCGCCATCTGCGTGGCGCTCTTCGATATAGCGGACGTAAAGGGCGTAGTACTCCTCGTTGAAGGTCGGGCGCACGGCGCGGACTTCGATATCGGTATTGCGCTTGAGGATGCGCCGCTGCTGGCGGCTAGGGGCGAAGGCTTCTGTGGGGATGCGCGCGGGTACGCAGGCGGTGCAGCGCTGGCAGTGGGGGCGGTAGAGGTGGTCGCCGCTGCGGCGAAAACCCATTTCCGAGAGCTCGGCGTAGACCTCCACGTCCATCGGCTGACTGGGGTCGAGGAACAGCGTCGTGGCCTGTTCCTCGGGCAGGTAGCTGCAAGGATGCGGTTGAGTGGCATAGAACTTCAGGCGAGCCAGCTCGGTCATGGTCGAATCTCGAAAAAGCCTTCCGCAAGTGTAAGCCAGGCTTGGCGACTCGCCTAGGCGACGACCCAGTCGGCGCTGTTGGGTTGGTCGAGGTAGAGCTGCAGGTAGCGCGAGAACTTCTCGCGGCCGATGGAGCGGGCGCCGAAGCTGTGCAGGTGCTGGGTCGGCATCTGGCAGTCGATGAGCACGAAGCCCCAGCGGGACAGGTGCTGGGTCAGGGTGACGAAGCCGACCTTGGAGGCGTTGTCGGTGCGGCTGAACATCGACTCGCCGAAGAACAGCTTGCCCATGGCGAGTCCGTAAAGGCCGCCTACCAGCTCGTCTTCCAGCCAGACCTCGACCGAATGCGCGACGCCGCGGCGGTGCAGTTCCAGATAGGCGGCCTGCATCGGCGTGGTAATCCAGGTGCCGTCCGCGTAGCTGCGTGGCCCGGCGCAGGCCTGGATGACGGCGGCGAAATCCTGGTCGAAGGTGATGCGGAAGCGCTGCTGGCGCATCAGCTTGGCCAGGCTGCGGGAGATATGGATTTCCTGGGGTGGCAGGACGGTGCGTGGGTCGGGTGACCACCAGAGTATCGGCTGGCCATCCTGGAACCAGGGGAAGCAGCCGTGGCGGTATGCCTGGACCAGGCGCTCCGGGGAGAGGTCGCCACCCGCGGCCAGCAGGCCGTTCGGCTCGCGAAGGGCGCGCTCCAGGGGGGGGAAGATGAAGTTGTCGCGGCTCAGCCAGGTCAGCATGGAGGAGGGGAGGGCGGCGCGGATAGGCGCCGCCTCAGGGCCTTAGTTGTCGTCGAGGAATTTTTCGGCGTCCAGTGCGGCCATGCAGCCGGCGCCAGCGGAGGTGATGGCCTGGCGGTAGACGTGGTCGGCTACGTCGCCGGCGGCAAACACACCTTCGATGCTGCTGGCGGTTGCGTTGCCTTCGGAGCCGCCGCGCACAACCAGGTAGCCGTCGCGCATTTCCAACTGGCCCTGGAAGAGCTCGGTGTTGGGCTTGTGGCCGATGGCGATGAATACGCCAGCCAGGGGCATTTCCCGGGTTTCGCCGCTGGTGGTGTCCTTCAGGCGCACGCCGGTGACGCCGGTGGCATCACCCAGTACTTCTTCCAGGGTGTGGTTCCAGTGCAGGCGAACGTTGCCGTTCTTGGCTTTCTCGAACAGCTTGTCCTGAAGGATCTTCTCCGAGCGCAGCTTGTCGCGGCGGTGGATCAGGTGGACTTCCTTGGCGATGTTGGAGAGGTACAGAGCCTCTTCCACGGCGGTGTTGCCCCCGCCGATCACGCAGACCACCTGGTTGCGGTAGAAGAAGCCGTCGCAGGTGGCGCAGGCCGAAACGCCCTTGCCGGCAAAGGCTTCTTCGGACGGCAGGCCCAGGTACTGGGCGGAGGCGCCGGTGGCGATGATCAGGGCGTCGCAGCTATAGGTGCCGCTGTCGCCCTTGAGGATGAACGGGCGTTGCTGCAACTCGGCGGTGTGGATGTGGTCGTAGACGATCTCGGTGTCGAAACGCTCGGCGTGCTTCTGCATGCGCTCCATCAGGGCCGGGCCGGTGAGGCCTTCGACGTCACCGGGCCAGTTGTCGACTTCGGTGGTGATGGTCAGTTGGCCACCGGGCTGGATGCCGGTGATGACGACGGGTTTGAGGTTAGCGCGGGCGGCATACACGGCGGCGGTGTAACCGGCTGGGCCGGAGCCCAGGATGATCAGGCGTGAATGCTTGACGTCGCTCATAAAAAGGCCTCATAAGTCTTTGTCACAAAAGAGAATGCATGCTCAAATTGAGCGCTGCGCAAGATGTTGGCGGCTATGCTACACCGAAGCACGAATCAGCGGCAAAACGCTCCAGGCTCAATGGGCGCGCTGTCGCGCCGGGTGGTTAAGCCCGTACAATAGGCGGCATTTCCGCCAGTAACCGATTCTTGAGCGCGCCTCGGGGCGCAGGAAAAAAGGCGTTTGAAGAATTCCACGAGTACCGCCCAGACGCCCGTCTGGCGCCAGCAATTGCATTACCGCCTCAAGGAAGGTGCGCTGATCGCGCTGGGCGCGTTGTGCCTTTACCTGTGGATGGCGCTGCTCACCTACGACTCCTCCGATCCGGGCTGGACCCACACCAGCAACGTCGAGCAGGTGCAGAACGCAGCGGGCCGCCTCGGCGCCTGGTTCGCCGACATCCTGTTCATGGCCCTGGGCTACTTCGCCTATATCTTCCCGTTGCTGCTGGCGATCAAGACGCTGCAGGTGTTCCGTCATCGCCACCAGGCTATCGACTGGAGCGGCTGGCTGTTCTCCTGGCGCCTGATAGGCCTGGTGTTCCTGGTGCTTTCCGGCGCTGCGCTGGCCGATATCCATTTCCAGGACAGCGTCGGCATGCCTGCTTCCGCTGGTGGTGCGCTGGGCGAGAGCCTCAGCCACCTGGCAGTCAATGCGCTGAACGTGCAGGGCAGCACGTTGATGTTCTTCGCGCTGTTCCTCTTCGGCCTGACGGTGTTCACCGACCTGTCCTGGTTCAAGGTGATGGACCTGACCGGCAAGATCACCCTCGATCTCATCGAGCTGATCCAGAGCCTGATCAACCGTTGGTGGAGCGCGCGCTCCGAGCGCAAGCTGCTGGTTGCCAAGCTGCGCGAGGTCGATGACCGCGTCAGCGAAGTCGCCGCCCCTGTGGTCCGCGACAGCCGCGAGCAAGCCAAGGTCAAGGAGCGCCTGATAGAGCGCGAAGAGGCCCTGGCCAAGCACATGACCGAGCGCGACAAGCGCCCGGCCCCCGTCATCACTCCGCCTGCGCCGGCCAAGGCGGCCGAGCCGAGCAAGCGGGTGCAGAAGGAGAAACAGGCCCCGCTGTTCGTCGACAGTGCCGTGGAAGGCACCCTGCCGCCCATCTCCATCCTCGATGTGGCGGAGAAGAAGCAGAAGAGCTACTCCCCGGAATCCCTGGAGGCCATGTCGCGCCTGCTGGAGATCAAACTCAAGGAGTTCGGTGTCGAGGTGCTCGTCGAATCCGTACATCCGGGCCCGGTGATCACCCGTTTCGAGATCCAGCCCGCCGCCGGGGTGAAGGTCAGCCGCATTTCCAACCTGGCCAAGGACCTCGCACGTTCCCTGGCGGTGATCAGCGTACGCGTCGTGGAAGTGATTCCCGGCAAGACCACCGTGGGCATCGAGATTCCCAACGAGGATCGGCAGATCGTGCGCTTCTCCGAAGTGCTGTCCTCGACCGAATACGACGATGCCAAATCCCCCGTGACCATGGCGCTGGGCCATGACATCGGAGGCCGCCCGGTGATCACCGACCTGGCCAGGATGCCCCACCTGCTGGTTGCCGGTACCACCGGTTCCGGTAAGTCCGTGGGTGTTAACGCCATGATCCTGTCGATCCTGTTCAAGTCCACGCCCGAGCAGGCGCGGCTGATCATGATCGACCCGAAGATGCTCGAACTGTCGATCTACGAAGGCATTCCGCACCTGCTGTGCCCGGTCGTGACCGACATGAAGGAAGCCGCCAACGCGCTGCGCTGGAGCGTTGCCGAGATGGAGCGGCGCTACAAGCTGATGGCCGCCATGGGCGTGCGCAACCTGGCTGGCTTCAACCGCAAGGTCAAGGACGCGGAAGAGGCGGGCACCCCGCTCACCGATCCGCTCTACCGTCGCGAGAGCATGGAGGACGAAGCGCCTCTGCTGAAGACGCTGCCCACCATCGTGGTCATCGTCGACGAATTCGCCGACATGATGATGATCGTCGGCAAGAAGGTGGAAGAGCTCATCGCCCGTATCGCGCAGAAGGCGCGTGCGGCGGGTATCCACCTGATCCTTGCTACCCAGCGCCCCTCGGTGGACGTGATCACCGGCCTGATCAAGGCCAACATCCCGACCCGCATGGCGTTCCAGGTCTCCAGCAAGATCGACTCGCGCACCATTCTCGACCAGGGCGGTGCCGAACAGCTGCTCGGCCACGGTGACATGCTCTACCTGCCGCCGGGTACCGGCCTGCCCATCCGCGTCCATGGCGCCTTCGTTTCCGACGATGAAGTGCACCGCGTCGTGGAAGCCTGGAAGCTGCGTGGCGCGCCCGACTACATCGAAGACATCCTTGCTGGCGCCGAAGAGGGCGGTGGCTCCAGCGGTGGTTTCGATGGTGGCGAAGGCGGCGAGGGCAGCGAGGAAGACCCGCTCTACGACGAGGCCGTGCGCTTTGTCACCGAGAGCCGCAGGGCCTCGATTTCCGCCGTGCAGCGCAAGCTCAAGATCGGCTACAACCGTGCTGCACGGATGATCGAAGCGATGGAAATGGCTGGCGTCGTCACGCCCATGAACACCAACGGCTCGCGTGACGTAATCGCGCCGGGCCCGATTCGCGACTAACCCCGAACGAATTCTGATGAGGACCCCCATGCGACTGATCCGCATGCTGCTCGTTGCCGCGCTGAGTCTTGGCGCCCTGCAGGCCCAGGCCGATGACCAGGTGGCCATCGCCCGCCTGACTGAAATGCTCAACAAGGCACAGACCATTACCGGCCGCTTCTCCCAGCTGACCCTGGACGGCTCCGGCACCCAATTGCAGGAAACCTCCGGTGAGCTGGTGCTCAAACGCCCCGGGCTGTTCCGCTGGCACACCGACGAGCCAATGGAGCAACTGCTGGTATCCAATGGCCAGAAGGTCTGGCTGTATGACCCGGACCTGCAGCAGGTCACCATCCAGACCCTCGATCAGCGCCTGACCCATACGCCCGCGCTGCTGCTGTCGGGCGATGTTTCGAAGATCAGCGAGAACTTCGAGATCACCCACAAGGAAGGTGGTGACGTGGTCGACTTCATCCTCACGCCCAAGGCCAAGGACACGCTGTTCGACACCCTGCGCCTGTCCTTCCGCAACGGTGTGATCAACGACATGCAGCTGATCGACAGCGTCGGCCAGCGCACCAACATCCTCTTCCTCGGCGTGAAGATGAACCAGGCGATCGATGCTGCCCAGTTCGACTTCAAGGTTCCGGAAGGCGCCGACGTCATTCAGGAATAAGAGGCTTTTCGCGCAGCCATGGACCTGTTCCGTTCCGAGCCCATCGCCCAGCCCCTGGCCGCACGCCTGCGCGCCAGCAGCCTGGATGAGTACGTTGGCCAGGAGCACCTGTTGGCGCCGGGCAAGCCCCTGCGTGAGGCACTGGAACAGGGTGCGCTGCACTCGATGATCTTCTGGGGGCCGCCGGGCGTGGGCAAGACCACCCTGGCCAAGCTTCTGGCTCAGGTCAGTGACGCCCATTTCGAGACGATTTCGGCGGTGCTCTCCGGCGTCAAGGAAATCCGCCAGTCGGTGGAGATGGCCAAGCAGCAGGCGGCCCAGTACGGTCGTCGCACCATCCTCTTCGTCGATGAAGTGCACCGTTTCAACAAGTCCCAGCAGGACGCCTTCCTCCCCTATGTCGAGGACGGCACGCTGATCTTCATCGGCGCGACCACCGAAAACCCCTCGTTCGAATTGAACAACGCGCTGCTGTCCCGGGCCCGCGTCTATGTGCTCAAGAGCCTGGACGAGGCCGCATTGCGGCGGCTTGTCGATCGTGCGTTGAACGAGGAGAAGGGGCTCGGCAAGCGCAAGCTGCGCCTGCCGGACGAGAGCTTCGCCATTCTGCTCGCTGCCGCCGATGGTGATGGCCGACGCCTGCTCAACCTGCTGGAGAATGCGGCCGACCTCGCCGAGGACGACAGCGACATCGAGCCCGAGCTGCTGCAGAACCTCCTGGGTGACAGTCGCCGTCGTTTCGACAAGGGTGGCGAGGCCTTCTACGACCAGATTTCCGCCTTGCACAAGTCCGTGCGCGGCTCCAGCCCCGATGGCGCGCTTTATTGGTATGCGCGGATGATCGACGGCGGCTGCGACCCGCTCTACATCGCTCGGCGCGTGGTGCGCATGGCCAGTGAGGACATCGGCAACGCCGATCCGCGCGCGCTGAGCCTGTGCCTGGCCGCCTGGGATGTGCAGGAGCGCCTCGGTAGCCCGGAGGGCGAACTGGCGGTGGCCCAGGCCATCGTCTATCTGGCCTGCGCACCGAAGAGCAATGCCGTCTATACCGCCTTCAAGAGCGCCATGCGCGATGTCGCTGAAAACGGCTCCCATGAGGTTCCGTTGCACCTGCGCAATGCCCCGACCAAGCTGATGAAGCAGCTCGGCTACGGCGATGAGTACCGCTACGCCCATGACGAGCCGGATGCCTATGCGGCAGGGGAGGACTACTTCCCCGAAAACCTTGAGCCGCGCCAGTACTACCAGCCCGTGCCGCGTGGCCTGGAACTGAAGATTCGCGACAAGCTCGATCACCTTGCCGGGCTCGATTCGCGCAGCCCGAGACGGAGAAGGCCTTGAGTCCATTGATCCTTTCGGTGTCTTTCGGCGGCGTCGTCGGCACCCTGCTGCGCTTCGCCACGGGCAACTGGGTTGCTGCCCACTGGCCTCGTTACTTCTACGCCGGTACTCTTGCCGTCAATATCGTCGGTTGCCTGCTCATCGGCTATCTCTACGGCCTGTTCCTGCAGCGCCCCGAAGTGCCCATCGAGATCCGCGCCGGGCTCATGGTCGGTTTCCTGGGCGGCTTGACGACATTTTCATCCTTTTCCCTGGATACGCTGCGCTTGCTGGAAGGCGGCCAACTGCCCCTGGCCTTTGGCTATGTGGCGGTAAGCGTTCTGGGAGGCCTGCTCGCCACCTGGGCAGGCCTGACTCTGACCAAATTCTGATAGACGGGAACCTCACATGCTCGACTCCAAACTGGTACGCACCCAGACCCAGGAAGTGGCTGACCGCCTCGCCAGCCGCGGCTTCCAACTGGATGTGGCACGCCTCGAAGCCCTGGAAAACCAGCGCAAGTCCGTGCAGACCCGCACCGAGCAGCTGCAAGCCGAGCGCAACAGCCGCTCCAAGGCCATCGGCCAGGCCAAGCAGCGCGGCGAAGACATCGCCCCGCTGTTGGCGGATGTCGACCGCATGGGCAATGAGCTGGAAGAGGGCAAGCGCGAGCTGGAGAGCATCCAGGTCGAGCTGGACAACCTGCTGCTGAACATCCCCAACCTGCCTCACGAATCCGTGCCCGTGGGCGAGGACGAGGAGGGCAACGTCGAAGTTCGCCGTTGGGGCACTCCGCGCAGCTTCGATTTCGAAGTGAAGGACCACGTCAGCCTGGGCGAAACCCATGGCTGGCTGGATTTCGAGACCGCCGCCAAGCTCTCCGGCGCCCGTTTCGCGCTGCTGCGTGGCCCTATCGCCCGCCTGCATCGCGCCCTGGCGCAATTCATGATCAACCTGCACACCGCCGAGCACGGTTACGAAGAGGCCTACACGCCTTATCTGGTTCAGGCCCCCGCACTGCAGGGCACCGGCCAGCTGCCGAAGTTCGAGGAAGACCTGTTCAAGATCGGCCGTGAAGATGAGGCCGATCTGTACCTGATCCCCACCGCTGAAGTGTCCCTGACCAATATCGTGGCTGGCGCGATCCTCGACGCCAAGCAGCTGCCGCTGAAGTTCGTCGCCCACACGCCTTGCTTCCGCAGCGAAGCCGGCGCCTCCGGTCGCGATACCCGCGGGATGATCCGCCAGCACCAGTTCGACAAGGTCGAGATGGTGCAGATCGTCGAGCCGTCCAAGTCCTTCGAGGCGCTGGAAAGCCTGACCGGCAACGCCGAGAAGGTCCTGCAGCTGCTCGAGCTGCCGTACCGCGTTCTGGCCCTGTGCACCGGTGACATGGGCTTTGGCGCCACCAAGACCTATGACCTGGAAGTCTGGGTGCCGAGCCAGGACAAGTACCGCGAGATTTCCTCCTGCTCCAACTGCGGTGATTTCCAGGCTCGCCGCATGCAGGCCCGTTACCGCAACCCGGAAACCGGCAAGCCCGAGCTGGTGCACACCCTCAATGGCTCCGGCCTGGCAGTCGGTCGTACCCTGGTGGCCGTGCTGGAGAACTACCAGCAGGCGGATGGCTCCATCCGCGTGCCGGACGTACTCAAGCCCTATATGGGCGGTATCGAAATCATCGGTTGATCCTCATCGCTCCCGCTTCGGCGGGAGTGGCTTGAGTGCTCCCAGGCGCCCGCGTTCCGGTTCTCTCCGGATGCGGGCGTCGTTTTCCACGGCAACCACTGCAGCAAGGCTTCCCCATGGATTTCCTCCCGCTCTTCCATAACCTCCAGGGCCGCCAGGTGCTCGTCGTCGGCGGAGGCGAAGTCGCCCTGCGCAAGGCTCGCCTGCTGGCGGATGCCGGTGCGGTACTGCGCGTGGTGGCGCCGGAGATCGACGGCCAGCTGAGTGAACTGGTGCGGGCGTCGCAGGGGCAGGCCCATCTCCGTGGCTACGAAGAGTCGGATCTCGATCAGTGCGTGCTGGCCATTGCCGCCACGGATGACGAGCCGCTCAATGCACTGATTTCTCAGCATGCGCAGGCACGGGGGGTACCGGTCAATGTGGTGGATGCGCCGGCCCTGTGCAGCGTGATCTTTCCCGCCATCGTCGATCGCTCTCCGCTGATCGTTGCCGTCTCCAGCGCTGGGGATGCACCGGTGCTGGCACGGTTGATCCGCGCCAAGATCGAAACCTGGATCCCTTCCGCCTACGGCCAGCTAGCCGGGCTCGCCAGCCGCTTTCGCAGCCGGGTCAAGGCGCTGTTCCCTGATGTGCAGCAGCGCCGGGTGTTCTGGGAGGACGTTTTCCAGGGGCCGATCGCCGAGCGCATGCTCGCCGGCCAACCGGCCGAAGCCGAGCGCATGCTTGAGGAGCGCGTGGCTGGTGGTGGAGCCAAGCAGGCATTGGGTGAGGTTTACCTGGTGGGTGCGGGCCCTGGCGACCCCGATCTGCTGACCTTCCGTGCCTTGCGTCTGATGCAGCAAGCCGATGTGGTGCTCTACGACCGCCTGGTGGCCGGGCCCATCGTCGAGATGTGCCGTCGTGATGCTGAGCGTATCTACGTTGGCAAGCGCCGCTCGGAACACGCTGTGCCCCAGGACGAGATCAATCGTCAGCTGATCGACCTGGCGCGCCAGGGCAAGCGCGTGCTGCGCCTGAAGGGCGGTGATCCGTTCATCTTCGGTCGTGGTGGCGAGGAAATCGGTGAGTTGGCCGCCAATGGCATTCCCTTCCAGGTGGTGCCGGGCATCACCGCGGCGTCCGGCTGCGCTGCCTATGCCGGCATACCGCTGACCCATCGCGACTATGCGCAGTCGGTTCGCTTCGTCACGGGGCACCTCAAGGATGGCAGCAGCGACCTGCCTTGGACCGACCTGGTGGCGCCGGGCCAGACCCTGGTGTTCTACATGGGGCTGGTCGGCTTGCCGAGCATCTGCAGCGAGCTGATCCGCCACGGTCGTTCGGCGGACACGCCAGCCGCTCTGGTGCAGCAGGGCACCACCAGCAACCAGCGGGTGTTCACCGGCACCCTCGGCGACCTGCCGCAACTGGTCGCCGAACATGAGGTTCACGCCCCCACGCTGGTTATCGTGGGGGAGGTGGTGCAGCTGCGTGACAAGCTCGCCTGGTTCGAAGGGGCTCAGGCCGACTGAGCCACGCCCTTGCCCGGCAGGTGGTCGCGCCCATGGGGCTGGCTGAAGTCCTGCAGCGGGCCGGCGGGAATGATCCCGGTCGGGTTGATGGTGCGGTGGCTGCCGTAGTAGTGGCTCTTGATGTGCTCGAAGTTCACCGTCTCGGCCACTCCGGGCCATTGGTACAGCTCGCGCAACCAGCCGGAGAGGTTGGGGTAGTCGGCGAGGCGACGCAGGTTGCACTTGAAATGCCCGTGGTAGACGGCATCGAAGCGTATCAGCGTGGTGAACAGGCGCCAGTCGGCTTCGGTCAGGTGGCTTCCGGCCAGGTAGCGACGCTCGCCCAGTAGCGATTCCAAGGCATCCAATTCATTGAACAGCTCGCCGAAGGCTTCCTCGTAGGCGTCCTGGGTGGTGGCGAAGCCTGCCCGGTAGACGCCATTGTTGATCGCTGGGTAGATGCGTTCGTTCAGCGCGTCGATTTCGCTGCGCAGGTGTTCCGGGTAGAAGTCCTGGCGATCATTGGTCAGGCCATCGAAGGCCGAGTTGAACATGCGGATGATCTCGGAGGACTCGTTGCTGACGATGCGCCCTTCGAACTTGTCCCACAGCAACGGCACGGTCACGCGGCCAGTGTAGTCGGCGTCATCGCGGGTATAGCGCTGATGGAGGTAATTCAGGCCGTCGAGGGCATCGCCGCTCGATCCGTGGCTGCGATCGAAGGTCCAGCCGTTCTCCAGCATCAACCAGCTGACCACGGAAACGTCGATCAGGCTTTCGAGGCCTTTCAGCTTGCGGAAGATCAGTGTGCGGTGGGCCCAGGGGCAGGCCAGCGACACGTAGAGGTGGTAGCGGCCGGGCTCGGCGGTGAAGCCACCCTTGCCGCTCGGGCCGGGCGCCCCGTCAGCGGTGATCCAGTTGCGCCGGCGCGCGCTTTCACGTTGGAAGCGACCGTCCTTGGCGGTGTCGTACCACTTGTCCTGCCATTTGCCTTCGACCAGCAATCCCATGGCTCTGACCCTCTGAAGTTGGAAATTGGGCTGAGTCTAATGGTGTTGAGTCGATTGAATGGCGCAAATTCAAAGTGTCTTTTATCGATTAAATCGAACGGTCTCGATTGGCCCACAGCGTTTCCGCTTCGCTGAACGCTTCCTCCCGGGGCTTGCCCAGGCCACGAAGGGCCAGCGCCATGGTGCTGAGAATGGCCAGGCGGGCGTAGTTGTCCTCGATGCTGCCGTCCCACACGCCCAGCAACTGTGCCGCCTCGATGCGCTCGGGTTTGACATGGCGCAGGGGGGAGAGGGCCGGCCACTCCTCGTCCCAGTCGCTGCCACCCATCGTGCCGTAGAGGTGGGAGGTGGCATCCGGGTTGACCTCGATCTCTCCACCTTCGCCCTTGATCACGATTGCCGTATCGCCGAGCAGCCGGCTGGCTTCACGGTGCACCGCCTGATAGCCCGGATGGAAGATGCTCTGCAGCCCGCAGCGTGCGCCCAGCGGGTTGAGGATGCGTGCCAGCGAGTGGATCGGCGAACGCAGGCCGAGGATGTTGCGCAGGTCGATCATCCGCTGCAGCGGTGCCGACCAGGCGCCCAGCGGAATGAACGCGAGGTTCTGCTCGTCCAGTGCCTGGGCGACCTCCCGCCAGTTCGTGCAGTCGGGTATGCCGAGCAGCTCCAGGCATTGCTCGGTGTAGATGCGCCCGGCCGTGTGCAGGCCGCCGCCGTGCAGGAGGATGCGCACGCCGCCATGGGCCAGTGCCTTGGCGGCCAGCAGGAACCAGGGATGGTGGCGCTTCTTGCCCGCGTAGCTGGGCCAGTCGATGTCCACGGGAATGGCCGGAGCGTCGTTGCGTTCACGAAAGGCTTCGGTGAAGCCGGCCAGCTCTTCGGCACTTTCTTCCTTGTGCCGCAGCAGCATGAGAAAGGCGCCCAGCTGGCTGTCTTCGGTCTTGCCGTCCAGCAGCATGCCCATGGCTTCGCGGGCTTCTTCGCGGTTCATGGGGCGGGCGCCACGCTTGCCCTTGCCGAGGATGCGCACGAACTGGGCGAAGGGGTGTTCAACGGGGGCGGCGGGAGTCATAGGCAATTGGTCGGCTTGGGCAGGCCGGCGAGCTTGGCGGCAAGCTTGGCCGGGGCGCCCTTGAATAGGTGGTTGAGATGCAGGCTGTTGCCCTTTTCCGGGCCGAGCTGCTGGGCGACGTACTTGATCAGCGGGCGATTGGCTGGCGACAGCTGAAACTCGGCGTAGAAGCGCCGCAGCAAATCGAGGATTTCCCAATGCTCGGCCCGTAGCGTGATTTCTTCGCGGAGGGCCAGGGCTTCAGCGACCGCCGGGGACCAGTCCGCCAGCTCTTGCAGGTAGCCGTCCTTGTCTAGCGGGATGCGCTGTCCGTTGAGGTCGAGGCTGCTCATAGCCAGCTGTTCACCTTGTCGTGCTGGATGCAAAGCGCCACGAACCCCGGGTAGTCGAGCTGTGTGATACGCGAGGGCAGGGTTCCGAGCGCACGCGCGGCCACATCTTCTTCCAGGGCAAAAAGAGCGATGCCGACCGGGAGGGCTTCCAGCTGCTCAAACGGGGCGGTCGACTGGCGCAGGGCCTGGACGGCTTCACCGCTGAGCAGCAGCGCATCCTGTTCGCCCAGCAGGCGCAGGCAACTGGTGAAGCGGTCGTCACCGAATGGCGAATGGGAAAGAACGTGCAATGTGCTCATCAGAGGGTGATTACCTGATCATGGCGGCCGATGAGGGAACGCAGGGCTGCATCATCCAGGACCTCGAGGGGAAGATTCAGCCCGTCGGCGGTCAGGCCACGTTTGTCCAGGCTGTAGGCGCAAGCGTAGAGGGCTTCCACGCCGAACAGCGGCAGGGCCTGCAGGTTGGCGGTCAGGTCTTTCTGCTGCAGCTTTGCGGGGGCCTGGTTGCTGGCGAGCTGGAAGACGCCATCGTCCAGAAACAGCATTGCCAGCGGCAGGTCGAAGGCGCCGCCTGCCAGCGCGATATCCAGCGCCTCGCGGGCACCAGGGCCGGCCCAGGGTGCACTGCGACTGATGATCAGCGTGGACTTGGCCATATCAATTCCCTCCGAAGCAGATCAGGCGATCGGCCATCTGTGCGGCCTCATGCAGCTGGCCCAGGCCGGAGAGTTCCCATCCCGGCGCCAGGTTGGCGGCTGTGCGGCCATAGCGTTCGGCCTCTTCCTGGTTGATCACGCCGCGGCGCAGGGCGGCAGCGATGCAAACCACACCGTCCAGCTGGTGGTTGGCCAGAAGATTGGCCCAGTCGCGGGCTATGTCCGGTTCGTCCTGTGGGGTCACCACATTGGCGGAGGCACTGTGGACGCCATCCTGATAGAAGAACAGCCGGGTAATTTCGTGGCCACCGTCCAGTACGGCCTCGGCGAAGCGCAGGGCGCGGCGGGAGGAGGGCGCATGAGCGGGGGCGAAGAGGGCGATGGCGAATTTCATGAGGGTGCTTCGACACAGGATTGCTGGGCGCAATGATACGGCTTGCGTCCAGGTTTTGCAGGCAAGAAAAAGCCCGCCGAAGCGGGCTCTTGCAAGGCGTTGCTATCAGTCGTCGCCGCTCATCACGCCGAAGATCTGCAGCAGGCTGACGAACAGGTTGTAGATCGACACGTACAGGCTGATGGTCGCCATGATGTAGTTGCGCTCACCACCATGGATGATCGCACTGGTCTGATAAAGGATGCAGACCGAGGCGAACACCACGAAGCCGGCGCTGATCGCCAGCTGCAGGCCGCTGATCTCGAAGAAGAAGCTCGCCAGCATGGCGCCGATCAGGACGAAGAAGCCCGCGGTGATGAAGCCGCCGAGGAAGCTCATGTCCTTGCGGGTGGTCAGCACGTAGGCGGACAGGCCGAAGAACACCAAGGCCGTCATGGCGAAGGCCGAGCTGATCACCTCGCCGCCGTTGGGCATGCCCAGGTAGCGGTTGAGGATCGGGCCCAGGGTGTAACCCATGAAACCGGTCAGGGCGAAGGTGGAAAGCAGGCCCCAGGACGAGTTACGCAGTTTTACGGTGAGGAAGAACAGGCCGTAGAAACCGATCAGCACCACGAAGATGCTCGGGTAGGCGACGCGCATCTGCTGCGCGACATAGGCGACCAGGCCACTGAAAGCCAGGGTCAGTGCCAGCAGCCCGTAGGTATTGCGCAGCACACGGCTGACTTCGAGCCCGCCGGCCTGCGCCTGGTTCAGTACGTAATCTTGATCGCTCATCTGCAAAACTCCTGCAAGAAATTGGGTCCGTGACCGCAGTCGAGCGAAATGATAACAGAGGTCGACACCGGCTCTGTTGCGAGAGTTTGACAGCGTGTTGCGTTCGGGTAGTATGGCGGCCCGCAAATGCGGAAGTGTGGCCGAGTGGTTGAAGGCAGCGGTCTTGAAAACCGCCGATGGGAAACTGTCCGTGAGTTCGAATCTCACCGCTTCCGCCATATTATGTGTTGATTTCAGTGGTGTTTTTCCCGGAGCCGCCCGAAAAGGCACTGTCCGAGAACTGGCCAGGGAATCAACGTCGAGAAAGGGACCCTTCGGGGTCCCTTTTTTGTTGGGGTTAGAACAGGTGCAATGCCTGGTTCAGCAGGTTCACGTAATCGGGGCTGTCCTTGCTGAGTCCGATTCGCGTAATGCTTGAAAATCATCGCCCTAGACGCATGGCCCATCTGATTGGGCAACGACAACCAGCCTCGGGCCATGTCGGTCTCCCAAGTACCAGCCAGTAGAAGGCAGTCATCGTTCGCCCTTTTCCTACGTCCATCCGACAGCCAAACCAGGCTGATGAAATTACCCTTTAAGGGTGATTTTTACTGAGCCGAGGGTTGAGTGGGAAGGCGTAAGGCTCACTACGACCTAGGCGTGGTCAGGGTCGAGATGTGGCGCAGCTCGAGACGGTAGCCTTCACGCGCTCTGCATTGGATGGCGGCACGGCGTTGGGGCTGACCAGTGCGGAAAGATCGTCCAGGTCCAGGGGCTGAGCCGCCGGGTGTTCTACAGGTCGATGACCACCTATGCCGATGGTCGGCTGTGGCGGGACGTGTACCACCCCACGACGGACTGCGGAATCGAGCTGTATGTGAAGGTGACCTGCCGCCCTGAGGGGCCGCCGGTGATCTCCTTCAAGCAGCGGACATGAAGATGAAACGTGAATGCCTGTGTTTCGGTGCGCCGCAGGGCATGGCGCGCTTCGAGGGGCGCGCCCTCGAGGTGAGCTACCAGGACCTGAAGCGGGTAGTGCCCGGCCTGGCCGGGTGGGCGTGCAGCGAGTGCGACGAGGTGGAGTTCGATGCGGACAGCGCCCTGCGCTACGCGAAGGCGGGCGATGAGCTGATCGAGGACGCTCGCCAGGCGGTGGCCGAGGAGATGAAGCGCGCACGCGCAAGCGTCTGAACCGGACGCAGAAGCAGATGGTGGCGATCGCCGGCGGCGGCCACAACGCCTTCTCGCGCTACGAGCGGGCGGAGGTGGAACCGCCCCGGGCACTGTGGGTGTTGTTGACTTTGCTGGACCGCAACCCCAGCCTCATCCAGCAGGTGGAGCAGATAGCCGCGGAGGGGGCGGTGAAGTTCCACCACTTGGTGGCAGAGAAGGGCAAGGCCCGAGTGGAGTATTGAGAAAGGCGCCGTGAGGCGCCTTTTTATTGGCGCGCTGTCCCGGGCTGAAGCCCGGGCTACGATTCTGGGGCGAGGAGGATGACACTGTGGTTGGCGCGGCGTGTCTTGGTCACGTTGTACTGGCTGCGTACCCGGGGCGACAGAGAGTTACAGTACCGGCTTCTGGATCGACGTCCTGGCAGTCCGACGCGATGCGTGGCCCTGCCCAGGTCATGAGCCTTAACTCAGGTTGCGGGGGCGGGTGGTTGGCTTGGCGAGGGTGTGCGTATGTATGGGGCAGAACAAACTGGAGCCGCTACAGGCGCGACTCCGGTAGGTGAACGAGTAGGTGGGGGGGAGGTGGTGAGGTTTGGGGCCTGCATGGGCTGGCCTTCTTTACTCGTAGTGGGTCGTTGATCGCAGGCGCTCTTCCAGCAGGATCACTACGCCGGGGAAATATCTGTTGTTATGCTCGTAATGAGGCTTCCCGAGGGTCGGGAATACATAAGCCATGTGGATGGGCCTGCCTCGTTTCGTCGCGATCTCGTGCACTTTGCCGAGCCAGCCTTCCAGGTGGTCTCGCAATTGGGTGTTCTCATCCTCCAGTAGTTTCGAGGAGATCGAAGGGACTACGAATGTAACGGCGAACCGGCGGTCATAGTGGTGGGACAGTAGGTAGTTACTATCTTTCCATGCCGCGTCCATACCATCGATCACGTATTGGTAGCCACCCACTGGCTGCAGAGCCTGCTTGGCCTCGATGGCGATCTGGGTACTTTTGGAACTGACGAGCACCAGGTCCACTCGCCCTTTCCTCAGAGTGCCATGGTCGACGCCTTCGATAGCAATCTTCAGGCGCTTGGCGCTGACGTATTCTTCCAGGGCGCTCCAGCCCATTGTCCAGGCTGCACCGGCCAACGTACTCAGCGTTGCACGCTCGTTGTACCACCAGGGGTTATCGCCGGCTTGGTTGCAATAACGTTCGACTGCTGCAATCCAGCTTTTCAGAAGTGCGCGAATCTCAGGATCACTGCCTGCGACCTTTACTTTGGAGAGGGTTTCGCTCATTTGCCGTCCTTGGATGTGATTGTGCTACTTGATTTGCACCTTCGGGGATTTGGGGGAGAACTTGAAAGGCAGGACGGCAGACTGGGTGTAGCTTTTTCCGTCGCAGATCGTCGGCTGATTGAATACCAGGCCACGTGCGATCTGAAGTGCTGTCTCGTCCAGGTTAGGGTCATCCGTAGCGACGACTCTTGCCCTCTTTACCGTTGCGTCCCTATCAATCAAAACCTTGACCCTGACGACACCGACGATGTGTGGTGGATTCTTCACCTCATCGTGTCGAGTCCAGGTCGATGGATAGGTGCATGTTGCGCCTTCGGGGGGAGAGGTACTGCAACCAGCGATTGCGGAAAGGATCAAGAGGACTGCTGCTTTGGAGGTTTGCACCATTGCTCCTTATTGGTGAGCTTGTTCGAAGCAAGGAGTGAGATTGGCTCCAGCCAAGCCAGAATCATACCTGAGGTGATGCACTGCTGGCGTGGAGTCGCCCCTGCCCAGCCTGAGGGTTAAATAGGGTGATTTTTACGCTACATACATATTGAAAAAGGCGCCCTGAGGCGCCTTTTTCATGGTTCAGGGCACCACAATCAAAGCGGGGCTCGGCACGACCGCGAAGGCCTGGATGACGCAGCTGCCAAGAGGCTGATTGGGGATGGTCGTTAGCGTGTTGGCAGCGTTGGACCAAGTCGCCGTCAGCGTGCCCGGCGAGCTGGAACAGTTAATGCCCGCCGCCGAAATCTTTACTCCCGAGAGAGAGGCGTTGCTGGTGCTGGTTGCCTTCCAAGTCCAGGGTAGCCCGCTGGCAACGACTGTTTTGCATAGTGCCTGTCCCGTGAAGCTGGCGCTGGTGATCGTGGCGGTATCGTCGTTGTTCGTGTGACCCGTCAGGAGCATGTTGCAGGTGAATGCCGGCATGGATTGGGGTTTTATCACCAGTACACCCTGCGCGCTGAAGGTCGTGCTCGAGGGATTGAAGTTGGTGGCCAGTGCGTTGAGTGACAGCGCGGATAGCACGAAAAAGACGAAAGCTTTCATTTTGATGTTCATGATTCTTCCCTGCTTGCGTTTGGCTTGTTGGTGCCTGCGCATCGCTCCGGTTTGCTCTCTGAAAGAGGCCTCCGGATCGTTGCGACAGGTATTGAGAAGCTAGTTCGCGAGCGCGCGGTGGCTGCTGATCCAAAGGCGGGGGAACAGGGTGGATGGATAGCAAGGCAGCGAGGGCTGTAGGGAAAGGACTCACAGAGTGGTTCGTCCCGCACCAAAGTGCTTTACCCTGCGGAGGTGGCCGGTGTGCTGTTTCTCGAAGCCACGGCGCCCGGTGACATTGGTGCACTGGATGCGCTCGGCACGCCTGCCGCGCGCGTGCTCTCTCGCCTCACCGGTTGGCTGACACGGCGTGCCCCTGAAGATGAAATAAGCAACGAGCGCGAGACGCTGGCGCAGATTGCGGCGGCGCCTGGCTTTCCGCCGATCCCGCTGCGGGTGCTATCAGGCGCCCGGCGACCTCCTGCCTGGCTGATGTCCGCCGAAGCCGTCGCCGTGCGGGAGCTCAACCAGCTTGGGTTGTCCGCGCTTTCTCCTTATGGTCAGCGGTTGCTGGCGGCCCGCAGTGGGCATTTCCCGCAGATGTCCGAGCCTGGGCGCGTATTGCAGGTTTTGCAGCAACTCATCGAGGAGGCAGGTTCTCGCTAAGGCGAGGGCGGCGGCGCGCTTTCGGTTCGCTGGTCGCCCGATTGCAGCCATAACTTTCAGGCGGTGCTGTGATGTGCCACCTTGAGAGTGCGTCTCCCTGCCTGGTGCTCGATTGTCAGCCCCTATGGACTGTGTTTTCCTGGCGCTTGCTATTTGACGGCGATGAATCAAGCTAGGTCTTGTGAGGCTGTCTTGATAATGTATCTGCCTTTCTACAATCCAGCCGCCCAGGCGGTCTGCGATGCACTGCGAGGTGTCGCTTGATTAGGGTACTGGTGGTCGATGACCACGATCTGGTTCGTACAGGTATAACGCGCATGCTGGCCGATATAGACGGCCTGCAGGTGATCGGGCAGGCCGACAGCGGCGAAGAGGCGCTCAAGAAGGCGCGTGAGCTCAAGCCGGATGTCGTGCTCATGGACGTGAAGATGCCGGGCATCGGCGGCTTGGAGGCGACCCGCAAGCTGTTGCGCAGCCATCCGGACGTCAAGGTGGTGGCCGTTACCGTCTGCGAGGAAGACCCGTTCCCCACGCGTTTGCTGCAGGCCGGTGCTGCCGGTTACCTGACCAAGGGCGCGGCATTGGAAGAGATGGTCCAGGCCATTCGCCAGGTGTTCGGTGGGCAGCGCTACATCAGCCCGCAGATCGCTCAGCAGTTGGCGCTGAAATCCTTCCAGCCGCAAACCAGTGGCTCGCCCTTCGACCTGCTTTCCGAGCGCGAGATCCAGATCGCCCTGATGATCGCCAACTGCCAGAAGGTGCAGACCATCTCCGATAAGTTATGCCTGTCGCCCAAGACCGTGAACACCTACCGGTACCGGATCTTCGACAAGCTCTCCATTTCCAGTGACGTCGAGCTGGCCCTCCTGGCCGTGCGCCACGGCATGGTGGACGCCGTCAGCTAAGATGCCCGACATTTTCGACGCAAGTGATTTCCTTGCCGCCTGCAGCGGGCGCCCGGGTGTTTACCGGATGTTCGAAGAGGGCGGCAAGCTCCTCTATGTGGGCAAGGCCAAGAACCTCAAGAAGCGCCTTGCCAGCTACTTCCGCAAGACCGGGCTGGCGCCCAAGACCGCCGCCCTGGTGGCGAAGATCGCGCAGATTGAAACCACCATCACCGCCAACGAGACCGAGGCGCTGCTGCTCGAGCAGACCCTGATCAAGGAGTGGCGTCCGCCGTATAACATCCTGTTGCGCGACGATAAATCCTATCCCTATGTGCACCTGTCCGATGGTCCGTATCCGCGCCTGAGCATCCACCGTGGTGCGAAGAAGCGGAAGGGGCGTTATTTCGGGCCCTATCCAAGCGCCGGGGCTATTCGCGAGAGTCTCGCCTTGCTGCAGAAGGCCTTTCTCGTGCGCCAGTGTGAGGACAGCTACTTCCGCAACCGCACCAGACCCTGCCTGCAATACCAGATCAAGCGTTGCAAGGGGCCGTGCGTGGATTTGGTCGAGCCGGCCGAGTACGCCGAGGACGTGCGGCACTCGGTGATGTTCCTCGAGGGCCGCAGCAATGCGCTGGCCGAGGAACTGTCCAGCAGCATGGAGCAGGCCTCGATGCGGCTGGAGTTCGAGCGGGCCGCCGAGCTGCGCGATCAGGTCGCCATTCTGCGTCGCGTCCAGGATCAGCAGAGCATCGAGGGCGGTACCGGGGATGTGGATGTAGTCGCCGCCATCGTCAATCCCGGCGGTGCCTGTGTGCATATGATCAGCGTGCGTGGCGGGCGAGTGCTTGGCAGCAAGAACTTCTTCCCCCAGGTCGCTATCGAGGAGGAGGTGGGTGACGTACTGGTGGCCTTCATCGCCCAGTACTACCTGAGCAACATGGAGCGCGACCTGCCCCAGGAGCTCATCGTCAATACCGTGCATGAGGACTTCCCCACGCTGATCCAGGCCATCGCCGAACTGCGTGGGCGGGAGCTGAGCATCAGTCATCGGGTGCGGACCAACCGTGCCCGCTGGCAGCAGCTGGCCGTCACCAACGCCGAACAGGCCCTGGCTGCGCGCCTCGCCAATCGTCAGCACATGGCTGATAAGTTCGAAGCGCTGGCCGAGGTGCTGGACCTGGACGAGCCGCCGCAACGGCTGGAGTGCTACGACATCAGCCACTCCAGTGGTGAGGCGACCGTTGCCTCTTGCGTGGTCTTTGGGCCGGAAGGTGCGCTGAAGTCGGACTACCGCCGTTACAACATCGAAGGCGTCACCGCTGGCGACGACTACGCCGCCATGCACCAGGCGCTGACCCGCCGCTTCAGCAAGCTTAAGGAAGGTGAGGGCAAGTTGCCCGACATCCTGCTGGTCGACGGCGGCAAGGGCCAGATGGCGATGGCGCAGGAAGTGCTCCAGGAGCTGGCCGTGCCCGAGCTCATCCTCCTCGGTGTCGCCAAGGGCGTGACCCGCAAGCCCGGCTTCGAGACCCTTTACCTGAACGATGCGGCCCATGAGTTCACCTTGCCGGCGGACTCGCCCGCGCTGCACCTGATCCAGCAGATCCGCGACGAAGCCCACCGTTTCGCCATCACGGGCCATCGTGCTCGTCGTGGCAAGGCTCGGCGGACTTCCAGCCTGGAAGAGGTAGCGGGGGTGGGGCCAAAGCGTCGGCGCGAGCTGCTCAAGCACTTCGGTGGGCTGCAGGAACTGTCCCGCGCCAGCATCGAGGAAATCGCCAAGGCACCTGGTATCAGCAAAAAGCTCGCAGAGTCGATTTATGCAGCCCTGCACAGCGAGTAGAATGCCCGCTCATTTCCGGTTCAGCTGTCACGATGAATATTCCTAATCTCCTCACCGTTCTGCGCGTTCTGCTGATTCCCGTCTTCATCCTGCTCTTCTATATGCCGTTTTCCTGGAGCTACCTGGCAGCCAGTGCGGTGTTCGCTGTGGCGGCGGTGACCGACTGGTTCGATGGCTACCTGGCCCGACGCTGGGAGCAGAGCACCCCCTTCGGCGCCTTCCTCGACCCCGTGGCCGACAAGCTGATGGTCGCCGTGGCGCTGGTGCTGCTGGTGGAGGAGCATCACAACCTGTGGCTGAGCCTGCCGGCCGCCATCATCATCGGCCGCGAGATCGTCGTCTCCGCGTTGCGCGAGTGGATGGCCGAGATCGGCGCCCGCGCCCATGTGGCGGTATCCAATCTCGGTAAATGGAAGACTGCCGCGCAGATGCTGGCACTGGTGATCCTGCTGGCCAACCCGCCGCATTTCACCTTCTGGGTGCTGGTGGGCTATGTGCTGCTGATCATCGCTGCCGGCCTTACCCTGTGGTCGATGCTGCACTACCTGCTGGCCGCCTGGCCGCATCTCAGCACCGAGCCGAAAAAGAAATAAACTTTTTTGAATCAAGGGGTTGACGGGCGCTTATGAATCTATAGAATGGCGCCCGTCACCAAGACAAAGCGGGAATAGCTCAGTTGGTAGAGCACGACCTTGCCAAGGTCGGGGTCGCGAGTTCGAGTCTCGTTTCCCGCTCCAGATTGTCACGATAGACGCCGCCCCAAGCGGCGTCTTCGTTTGAGGCCGGATGGCAGAGTGGTCATGCAGCGGATTGCAAATCCGTGTACGCCGGTTCGATTCCGACTCTGGCCTCCAATACAAAGCCCCGCAGGCTCACGCCTGTGGGGCTTTTTCTTTTATGCGTTGTTCTTTGTTTGTGCGCGCAGGGTGGGGGATTTCAGGTGAGCCCGAGATCGCCGATCTGCATGGTTTCAGGTTTCCGGCGAGTATTTTCGTCGGCTTGCGTGGGGAGGAGTGGCTGTATATAGTCCTGCCCTCGCGAAAGGGAGGGCACTCTTCCCATCGCCCAGCGCTACCGCCCGAATGGCGAAATCGGTAGACGCAAGGGACTTAAAATCCCTCGCTGGTAACAGCGTGCCGGTTCGACCCCGGCTTCGGGCACCATATGAATCAAGGGCTTGCGTGCATCATGTGCGCAGGCCCTTGTCGTTTCTTGTTCCGCAATTCCAGGGTTGTTCCGCAATTCAGTGCGTCGAGGCGACGACGCGGTAGCCGGGCGCTCAGCCCTATCTGGGTATCCCGCAAGTGAAAAGCCCTGCACCTGGATGAGGCAGCAGGGCATTCAATGCTACGCAGCGCCGCGTGCTGCCTTGGCCGGCCTGTAGAGGTCTTCGAAGACGTGGCCGGGCATCCAGGTTTCGTATTGTGCGGGGGTGTCGATGTTCCGCACCACGAGGTAGCCGGCGAAGATGCGGTCGGCGCTGGGCGGGTGCTTCATGTTGTTGGATTTTGCGAGTTTCTGGTGGCGGTGGCCGTATTCGCGATTCGACAGCTCGCAGGCCCGGACTATCAGGTGGCCAGCCACTGGTGCGCCCTTGAACGCTTCGAAAATCGGCATATCACTAACCTGGATGTACGCCCGATTGAGGTCGTATGACATGGCGATGCCCTCCATGGAGTAAATGTTCAGGGAGCGTAGAAGTGACCTGGCCTCAACGCAAAGAACCTTCGATCGGCTCGACGAGCTGCGCCCTGGGCTGCGTGCAGGGGCCGGCTTGGCCGGATTACTGCAGCCGGAAAAGGGCGCACGCGCCCTCGTTCTACGGGTGAAAGGATCGGTTCAAGCTGTCAGCTTGGGGTGCGGTACGCCGGCCTGGATACGTTCGTAGACTTCCTTGCGGTGCACGGCGACGTTCTTCGGCGCGACGATGCCGAACTTCACCTGATGCCCGTGGATGCTGATCACTTCCACCGTGATGCCGCCTTCTATGACGAAGCGTTCGCCGACCGAGTTGATGAATAGCTGCATGACGGATCTCCCATAGGGTTGTCGTGGGGCACTCCGGCAGCGCTTCCGGAAATCGGCATGACTTCCCGACGGACATGGATTGCGGCTACCTGATCTCCTGACCTATCGCCTTGTTTCGAAGTTCCATCCTTCTGGATGCGTGGTTGTGTGCGTGCCTTTTCCGTACGAAGGATAGGGGCGGTTCCGCTTGTCCGATTTCCCCGCCGGTTTTGAACCCCTGCGCGGGCAGGCTGCTCAAATTTGAAATTTTTCTTGCAGTACCGGGCTCCGCGCATGTGTTGCCATGCTTTTCAGCTAGCCTGAGTGCTGCCTGAAGGAGTCAGGTTCAAGAGGTGCATGAATGGAATCCAAGGAACAGCAACTGGTTCGCCTGCTCAGTCTCACAACCCGCAGTCTCACCCACCTCACCGCCGCGATGACCGAAATGTCGTTCGAGATGATGCGCAGCGACGACCAGGCCATCAAACAGGCCGGGCAACGCATGATCGATCACCTGGCGGCCATCGGTGCCGGTCTCGATCAGCACTGGGAAACCCTCGGCACCTACGCCGGCGAGCCCGTGGTCCACGAATCCACCGAAACCCTGGTCGAGGTCGAGCTCAACCTTCCCGCCGACGGGCGCTGAGCGCCATCACGGCGCGGTCATCCCGCTGTCACCGTTCTGCCACCGGAGTCCGCTGCAATCCCTGTATCCATATAGGGAGGATGAGCCATGCAGCTTTGCGTCGTCGGTGCGGGTTACGTGGGGCTGGTGGCGGCGGCCTGTTTCGCCGAGATGGGCAATCGGGTCGTCTGCGTCGAGCGCGATCCTTGGCGCCTCGCACGCCTGCAGCGCGGCGAGCCGACGATCTACGAGCCCGGCCTGGAAGCCATGTTGAAGATGCACCTCGCCAGCGGCCAGCTGAGCTTCAGCGCGCGGTTGGAGGAGGGCGTCGACCGGGCGGAGATCATCTTCATCGCCGTCGGCACCCCCAGTGGCGAGGACGGCTCTGCCGACCTTTCCCACGTGCTGGCGGTGGCCGATCAGCTGGGCGCCATGCTCCGGCGACCCTGCCTGGTGGTGAACAAGTCCACCGTGCCGGTGGGCACGGCGGAGCGGGTGACGGATCGTATCCATATGGCGCTCGCCAGGCGTGACCTGGCATTCAGCGTGCCAGTGGCGAGCAACCCCGAGTTCCTCAAGGAAGGTTCGGCGATCGACGACTTCATGCGGCCGGACCGCATCATCATCGGCTGTGACGACCCGGCCTCCGGCGAATTGCTGCGCCGCCTCTACGCGCCGTTCTCGCGCAACCACGACCGGGTGCTGGTCATGGCCACCCGTGCCGCCGAATTCAGCAAGTACGCCGCCAATGCCTTCCTCGCCACGCGCATCTCCTTCATGAACGAGATGGCCGGCCTCTGCGCGCGCCTGGGTGTCGATGTGGAGGAGGTGCGCCGTGGCATCGGCAGTGACCGGCGCATCGGCACCCACTTCATCTATGCCGGCTGCGGCTACGGTGGCTCGTGCTTCCCCAAGGATGTGCGCGCGCTGATCCGCTGCGCCGAGCAGGAAGGCATCGAGCCCGGCATCCTGCGGGCGGTCGAGGCGCGTAACGCGCTGCAGAAGACCTTGCTGTTCCAGTCCGTGCGCGAGCACTTCAATGGTTTCGTGCGGGGGCGCACCGTTGCGCTCTGGGGCCTTGCCTTCAAGCCCGGTACCGATGACCTGCGCGAGGCGCCGAGCCTGGTGCTGCTGGATGCGCTGCTCGCTGCGGGTGCGCGCGTTCGCGCCTGTGACCCCGTGGCGGTGTCTGCGGTGGCGGCGCGCTACCCGGAGCAGCTCGCCAGCGGACAGCTACACTTGGGCGACTCGCCGTACCAGGCGGTGGAAAATGCCGACGCCCTGGTGCTGGTGACCGAGTGGAAGCAGTTCCGCCAGCCGAACTTCGAGCGGATTCGCGGTCTGATGAAAATGCCGGTCATCTTCGATGGCAGGAATCTCTATGACCCGGTGCAGCTGGCTGGAATGGGGTTTCTATATCGCGGCATCGGACGCCCAGCAGCTGGGCATTGTAAGGCGACTGCGGCCTGATTAGACTGCGCGGCAGTTTGCCCAACACCCCACCTTTTCAAGGTTAAACATGATCAAGAAATGCCTGTTCCCGGCCGCTGGTTACGGTACCCGTTTTCTGCCAGCCACCAAGGCCATGCCCAAGGAAATGCTGCCGGTGGTGAACAAGCCACTGATCCAGTACGGCGTTGAAGAGGCCCTCGACGCAGGCCTCAGCGAGATCTCCATCGTCACCGGCCGCGGCAAGCGCGCCCTGGAAGACCACTTCGACATCAGCTACGAGCTGGAGCACCAGATCAAGGGCACCGACAAGGAGAAATACCTGGTCGGCATCCGCCGCCTGATCGACCAGTGCAGCTTCTCCTACACCCGCCAGGTGGAAATGAAAGGCCTCGGCCACGCCATCCTCAGCGGCCGCCCGCTGATCGGCGACGAGCCCTTCGCCGTGGTCCTGGCGGACGACCTCTGCCTCAACCTCGAAGGCGACGGCGTGCTGACCCAGATGGTCAAGCTGTACAACCAGTTCCGCTGCTCCATCGTCGCCATCCAGGAAGTACCGCCGGAAGAGACCTCCAAGTACGGCGTGATCGCGGGCGAGATGATCCGTGACGACATCTACCGCGTGAACAGCATGGTCGAGAAACCCAAGCCGGAAGACGCCCCGTCCAACCTGGCGATCATCGGCCGCTACATCCTCACCCCGGACATCTTCAAGCTGATCGAAGAAACCGAGCCGGGCAAGGGTGGCGAGATCCAGATCACCGACGCCCTGATGAAGCAGGCCCAGGACGGTTGCGTGCTGGCGTACAAGTTCAAGGGCAAGCGTTTCGACTGCGGTGGCGCCGAAGGCTACATCGACGCGACCAACTACTGCTTCGAAAACCTCTACAAGACCGGCAAGGCCTACTGATCAGGCTCCGCCAGTCGCATCCATAAGGCCGCCTCCGGGCGGCCTTGTCGTTTCCGACATTCAGGTAGCCCGGGAATACACCGTCACCGCCGCTCAGGGAATCACCATCCCCTCCGAGCCGGGCCCCAGCGGCTGCCCGTAGCTGAACTCCACGTAGTGTCCCGCCGGGTCCCGCAGCCCGCAGTAGTAGCCCACCGGGTAGGGCTCGTCCCGTGGCGCCCACACCAGGCAGCCCTCGGCCCTGGCGCGGGCGGCTATCGCATCCACCGCCTCGCGGCTTTCCAGGGCGAAGCCGAAGTGGCTGTAGTCGTCCGGCGCCAGGTCGCGCGGGCGGCCGCCGGGCATGATGACGAAGATGAAGCGGTGCTCCTGCCCCTGCTCGGCCATCCAGACGATCTTCGAGCCCTTGCCGGCGCGTTCGTGAATCACGCGCATGCCGCAGAACGCTTCGTAGAAGCGGATGCAGGGTTCGAGGTCCGGCACGTGCAGGGCGAGGTGGGTGAGAGTAGGGCGCATGGGGTTCCTCCTTCGCTGGCTCAAGCATAGGCCTGGCAACTGGTCAGCGGCGCCCGTTCAGGTATGCTGGCCGCCTGTTTCTGGAGACCCTGCCATGGCCTACGATTTCGACCTCTTCGTCATAGGAGCCGGTTCCGCCGGCGTACGTGCCTCGCGCTTCGCCGCCGGTTTCGGTGCCCGCGTCGCGGTAGCGGAAAGCCGCTACCTGGGCGGCACCTGCGTGAACGTCGGTTGCGTGCCGAAAAAGATGCTGGTGTACGGCGCCCACTTCTCCGAAGACTTCGAGCAGGCCCAGGGCTACGGCTGGAACCTGGGCGAGGCGGGCTTCGGCTGGCCCACCCTGATCGCCAACAAGAACCGCGAAATCCAGCGCCTCAACGGTATCTACCGCAACCTGCTGGTCAACAGTGGTGTCACCCTGCTGGAGGGCCATGCGCGTCTGGTGGATGCCCACACTGTGCAGGTCGGCGAGCAGCGCTTCAGCGCCGAGCACATCCTCGTCGCCACCGGTGGCTGGCCGCAGATTCCTGATCTGCCGGGCCGCGAGCACGCCATCAGCTCCAACGAAGCCTTCTTCCTCGAAAAACTGCCCCAGCGCGTGCTGGTGGTGGGCGGCGGCTACATCGCCGTCGAGTTCGCCTCGATCTTCCACGGCCTGGGCGCCAAGACCACGCTGCTCTACCGCAAGGACCTGTTCCTGCGCGGCTTCGACGGCGCCGTGCGCACCCACCTGCGCGACGAGCTGAGCCGCAAGGGGCTCGACCTGCAGTTCAATGCCGACATCGCCCGCATCGACAAGCAGGCCGACGGCAGCCTGCTCGCCACCCTCAAGGACGGCCGCACCCTCGAGGCCGATTGCGTGTTCTACGCCACCGGCCGCCGCCCGATGCTGGACGACCTGGGCCTGGAAAATACCGGCGTCGAGCTGGACGACCGTGGCTTCATCAAGGTGGACGACGAATACCGCACCACCGAACCCTCCATCCTCGCCCTGGGCGACGTCATCGGCCGCGTGCAACTGACCCCGGTTGCGCTCGCCGAAGGCATGGCCGTCGCCCGTCGCCTGTTCAAGCCCGCCGAATACCGCCCGGTGGATTACGACCACATCCCCACCGCCGTCTTCAGCCTGCCCAATATCGGCACCGTCGGCCTCAGTGAGGAAGACGCCCGCGCGCGCGGCCACAAGGTCAAGGTCTTCGAGAGCCGCTTCCGCCCCATGAAGCTGACCCTCACCGAGAACCAGGAGCGCACCCTGATGAAGCTGGTGGTCGACGCCGAAAGCGACCGCGTGCTCGGCTGCCACATGGTCGGGCCCGAGGCGGGCGAGATCGTCCAGGGCCTGGCCGTGGCACTCAAGGCCGGCGCCACCAAGCGCATCTTCGACGAGACCATCGGCGTGCACCCCACTGCCGCCGAGGAGTTCGTCACCATGCGTACCCCTGTGGGGAATTGACGCGGAAATGGCCCAGCTCTTCTACCTGGCGGACCTGTTCGGCGTTGCCGTCTTCGCTATCACCGGTGCGCTGATGGCCGGGCGCAAGTCCATGGACCTGTTCGGCGTGCTGGTGATCGCCATCATTACCGCGCTGGGCGGCGGCACCCTGCGGGACGTTATCCTCGGCAACCACCCGGTGAGCTGGATACGCGACGACACCTACATCCTCGTCGCCTCCCTGGCCGCCGTGGGCACCGTGCTCTGGGTGCGGCTGACCCGGCCGATCAACGAAACCGGCCTGCTGGTGGCGGACGCCTTCGGCCTGGCGGTGTTCACCGTCTACGGTACCGAGGTGGCCCTGCAGCACCAGGTGCCGTTCAGCACCGCCATCATCATGGGGGTGATCACCGGTGTTGCCGGCGGCGTGATGCGTGACGTCATCTGCAACGAGATCCCGCTGATCTTCCAGAAGGAGATCTACGCCATCGCCTGTGTCGCCGGCTCCCTGGTGTTCATCGGCCTGTTGCACCTGGGCCTGCCGCGCTGGTTCGATACCAGCGTCGCCATGCTGGTGGTGCTCGGCACGCGCCTGGCGGCGATCCGTTGGGGGCTCTCGCTGCCACGCTTCCACCTGCTGGACCGCGACTGACCTCGCGCCCAGCCGCTACCTGGACTGAGTCGTCGCGGGCCGTTCGGCCCGCACCTCGATCGTCATCTCGCCACCCCGGGCGAAGCGCAGCGTCAGCGGAAAGCGCTCACCATCCTTCAATTCGCCTTTGAGGCCTACCAGGGTCAGGTGGCTGGCCGTCGGCGCCAGCTTCAGCACGCCACCGGGCGGCACGCCGAAGGACGCCAGGGTCATCACCCGGCGCGCCTCGCCGATGCGCACCGTCGTCTGCAAATCCACCCGCCAGGCACGGGGCGTGCTGGCGCCCACCAGCCGATCACCCTGGGCGCCGGTATCGGTGATAGCCAGGGAAACCACCGCAGCGGTGGCATCCCAGTCGGACGGCTGCGCCCGGGCCTCGCCAAGCGACAGCTCGCCCGCCTGGCTGGTGGTGCAGGCCAGCAGCGTCAGCAGGAGCAGCGCGTGGCGTTTCCAGGGCAGTGAGCGAAAGGGAAGAGGGGGCATCGGCAGGGTCCGGCAGGCGGTGGTGGCTGCGCACGATACCACCGCCATGCCCCGGGGCCTCAGGGCGTCGCCGGCAGGGCGACTTCCGAGAACGGTACCGGCATCACCACGGGCGTGCCTTCAGGTAGCGCGGCGCGGGTGCGCTCGACCATGCCCTGTTCGTCCAGCAGGCGGATGGTCTGCGGTCGCTGCGGGTCGTTGCCGAAGAAGTCCTCCCAATGGCCGAGCACCACCAGGCGCGGGCGGCTGACCTTGAGCAGGGCGTCGGGGTAATGCTGCACCTGGTTCCAGGAGCCGACGCAAAGAATCTCCACGTCGATGGTCTTGCCGTCTTCGAGTATCGGCGGGAAGCCATAGGGCGGGGTGCTGGCAGAATCCTGGTAGTGGATGCGGTACACGGGCTTCCCGGCTTCATCCAGCAGGTCCACCAGCCAGGCCAGGGTCTGGCCTTCCTTCCAGTTCCACACCGCAGTCGGCAGCTCCTTCAGGTCCTGGTCATAGCTACCGCGCAGGAAGGTGATCCCGGCGAAATGCGGGGCGTGCATGCTCTGGATCGGCATGGCGCGGAAGCGTCGGTCCCTGGAGTAGAGCCAGGTTCCCGGCTGCGCGGCAGGTCCGGTTTCCCCGGCTTCCTTGACGTTGGCCATGGCCGGCTCGGCGTTGAAGATGCGTTCCGCCGGCAGCGCCGCGCGGAGGATGTGCCCGGCGGTGGCCGAACCGTAGGCGATGGCGTTCGGCGCCTGCTTCTGCATCACCCGGGGCACGTCCAGCAGGTGGTCGTAATGCGCATGGCCGATCAGCAGCATGCTGACGTCATCGGCGGGCGGCATGCGCGCATCGATGGTCGCCTCGTCGGCCTTCACCCGCAGCGGTGGCAGGCCCAGGAAGGACGGGTTGCTGAAGGACGGGGCGATCAGCAGCCCCTCGCCCCGCCATTGCATCAGGTAGCCGCCCACGCCCAGGTATTGCAGCTTCGGTGGCGGTGCGTCGCGCTCGGTGGTCAGCGGCAGGCCGACCGGGTCGCGGGCGCAGCCGGCCAGTGCAAGCAGGAGCAACAGGGCGTATCGGGGCATGCGGATTCCTCCAATGGGCGCGCGAGTATGGAGTCTCGCCGCTGCGCTTTCACCTGTCATAAGGAGGGCGCTACGCGGGTGCGACCCTATCGGCGATTGGCGAATGCCGGGAAAACCGCGACACTGCATGCTTTCCAAGCGCTTCGCTTCACCCAGGGAGAGATAGAAATGCCCAGATTGCCGCTCATTTTCGCCTTGCTGGCCTGTGCGGGTATCGCCCAGGCGGAAATCCGCACCCAGGAGATCCCCTACAAGGCCGCCGACGGCACGGCGCTGGTGGGTTACTACGCCTACGACGACGCCATCGAGGGCAAGCGCCCTGGCGTGGTGGTGGTGCACGAGTGGTGGGGCCTGAACGACTACGCCAAGCGCCGCGCCCGTGACCTCGCCGAGCTGGGCTACAGCGCCCTGGCCATCGACATGTACGGCGAAGGCAAGAACACCGAGCACCCGGCCGACGCGCTGGCCTTCATGCAGGCCGCCCTGAAGGACGCCCCCGCCGCCAAGGCGCGCTTCCTCGCCGGGCTCGACCTGCTCAAGAAGCAGCCGCAAACCGATGCCACCAAGCTCGCCGCCATTGGCTACTGCTTCGGCGGCAAGGTGGTGCTGGACGCGGCGCGCCAAGGCGTGCCCCTGGCCGGCGTGGTCAGCTTCCACGGCGCCCTGGCCACCGCCACCCCGGCCACCAAGGGCAGCGTCAAGGCCAAGGTGCTGGTGGAGCACGGCGGCCAGGACAGCATGGTCACCAAGGCCGATGTCGCCGCCTTCAAGGAGGAGATGGACAAGGCCGAGGCCGACTACCGCTTCGTCCTCCAGGCCAAGGCCAAGCACGGCTTCACCAACCCCGATGCGGATCGCCTCAGCCACGCCGGCCACGGCAGCGAGAAGGGCCCGGATATCGGCTACAGCAAGGTCGCCGATGAAAACTCCTGGGCCGACATGCAAAGCTTCTTCAAGGACCTCTTCCCCCGCTGATACCGGGTTTGCGCCGCCCCTAGCGTGATGGGCGGCGCAGGCGCGGCGTATGCCCCTGGTTGTCGTTGCGCTGGCCGGTGCGGCCCTGGTCGCGGCGCGCTTCCTCTATCAGCGCCTGGTGATCGGCGACTTCCGCCGGTGTCTGTTGCGGGTCGTTCAGGTTGTTGCGCTTGCGCTCTGTCATCGAAGCCTCCTCGCCATGCTCTGTGCGCCCGTGAGCCCGTCGCGGGTGTGTTGGTCATGGCGGTGGAGTACAAGGAGCTGGGGCAGGTTCAACCTATGCTTTGACGGGGCCCCGGCTGGGCGCACCTTCGTCCCGGCCCGGTCCAAAGCAGGACCTGCACGCCGAATCCGATTAATGTTGTTCTAATAACAAAATAGCGCTTATGAAATGGCGTGATTCCGTGATTCTGAGTTATCTTGATGCGATTAAAACAAGATATCGCCTGGAGCCGCTGATATGCATCCCCGCATTATCGAAGTAACCGAACGCCTTATCGCCCGCAGCCGCCCCACCCGCGAGCGCTACCTGGCGATGATCCGCGAGGCCGCCAGCAAGGGCCCGCAGCGCGGCAAGCTGCAGTGCGCCAACTTCGCCCACGGCGTGGCCGGCTGCGGTGGCGAGGACAAGCAGCGCCTGCGCCTGATGGACGCCGCCAACGTCGCCATCGTGACCGCCTACAACGACATGCTCTCCGCCCACCAGCCCTACGAGCACTACCCCGAGCGCATCAAGCAGGCGCTGCGGGAGATCGGCTCCGTGGGCCAGGTCGCCGGCGGGGTGCCGGCCATGTGCGACGGCGTCACCCAGGGTGAGCCGGGCATGGAGCTGGGCATCGCCAGCCGCGAAGTCATCGCCATGTCCACCGCCGTGGCGCTGTCGCACAACATGTTCGATGCGGCGGTGTTCCTCGGCATCTGCGACAAGATCGTCCCCGGCCTGATGATGGGCGCGCTGCGCTTCGGCCACCTGCCCACGCTGTTCATCCCCGCCGGGCCCATGCCCTCGGGGCTGTCGAACAAGGAAAAGGCCGACGTCCGCCAGCGCTATGCCGAAGGCAAGGCCACCCGCGACGAGCTGCTGGAGTCCGAGATGGCCGCGTACCACGCCCCTGGTACCTGCACCTTCTACGGCACCGCCAACACCAACCAGATGCTGATGGAAATGATGGGCCTGCACCTGCCCGGCGCCTCCTTCGTCAACCCCGGCACGCCGCTGCGCGACGCCCTCACCGAAGAGGCGGCGCGCCAGGTCACCCGGCTGACCCAGCAGGCCGGTGGCTTCATGCCCATCGGCGAGCTGATGGATGAACGCGTGCTGGTCAACTCCATCGTCGCCCTGCACGCCACCGGCGGCTCCACCAACCACACCCTGCACATGCCCGCCATCGCCCAGGCCGCCGGCATCCAGCTCACCTGGCAGGACATGGCCGACCTCTCCGAAGTGGTGCCGACCCTGGCCCACGTCTATCCGAACGGCAAGGCCGACATCAACCACTTCCACGCGGCGGGCGGCGTTGCCTTCCTGATGCGCGAGCTGCTCGATGCCGGGCTGATGCACGAAGACGTCAACACAGTCGCCGGCCCCGGCCTGCGTCGTTACACCCAGGAGCCCTTCCTCGAAGACGGCCGCATCGCCTGGCGCGACGGCCCGGCGGCGAGCCTGGACGAAAACATCCTGCGCCCCGTCTCCAATCCGTTCTCGCCGGAAGGCGGGCTGCGGGTGATGGAGGGCAACCTCGGGCGCGGGGTGATGAAGGTGTCCGCTGTCGCGCCGCAGCATCAGGTGGTGGAGGCGCCGGCGCGGGTCTTCCATGACCAGCAGGCCCTTGCCGATGCCTTCGCGGCGGGTGAGCTGGAGCGCGACATGGTGGCGGTGATGCGCTTCCAGGGCCCGCGCTGCAACGGCATGCCCGAGCTGCACAAGATGACCCCCTTCCTCGGCGTATTGCAGGACCGCGGCTTCAAGGTGGCGCTGGTCACCGACGGGCGCATGTCCGGTGCCTCCGGCAAGATCCCGGCGGCCATCCACGTGTGCCCCGAGGCATACGACGGAGGTCCACTGGCGCGCGTGCGCGACGGTGACATCATCCGTGTCGATGGCCAGGCCGGAACCCTGCGGGTGCTGGTGGATGCCGACGAGTTCGCCGCCCGCGAGCTCGCGCCGATCCAGCACAACGCCGAGATCGGCTGTGGCCGCGAGATGTTCGCCTTCATGCGTGCCGCGTTCAGCACGGCGGAGCAGGGGGCGAGCGCCTTTACATCCAGCCTGGAGAGCCTGAAGTGACCTTGGCGCTGGTCGGCGATATCGGAGGTACCAACGCGCGTTTCGCCCTGTGGCGTGACGAGCGGCTGGAGTCGGTCAAGGTCCTGGCGACGGTGGATTTCGCCACCCCGGAACTGGCCATCGAACACTACCTGGCGGGCCTCGGCCTGGCTCCGGGTGTCATCGCCGCCGTCTGCCTGGCCTGCGCCGGGCCGGTGGGGGGCGAGGATTTCCGCTTCACCAACAACCACTGGCGCCTCAATCGCCGCAGCTTCTGCGCAACGCTGAAAGTCGAGCGGCTGCTGCTGATCAACGACTTCTCCGCCATGGCCCTGGGCATGACCCGCCTGCAGCCTGGCGAGCGCATGACCATCTGCGCGGGCGAGGCCGATGCCGAGCGCCCGGCCGTGGTCATCGGTGCCGGCACCGGGCTCGGCGTCGGCACCCTGCTGCCCCTGGGCGAAGGGCGCTGGGCGGCGTTGCCGGGGGAGGGCGGCCATGTCGACCTGCCCATCGGCAGCGCCCGCGAAGCCGAATTGTGGCGCCACCTGCACGAGCGCCAGGGCCATGTCAGCGCCGAGAACATCCTCAGTGGCGGCGGCCTGTTGCAGCTCTACCGCGCCAGCTGCGCCCTCGATGGCGTCGAGCCGCACCTGGACAGCCCGGCCGCCATCACCACGGCGGCCCTGGCCGGTGACAGCGAGGCGAGGGCGGTGCTGGAGCAGTTCTGCGTCTGGCTCGGTCGCGTCGCGGGCAACAACGTGCTGACCCTCGGCGCCCGGGGTGGGGTCTATGTGGTCGGTGGCGTGGTGCCCCGTTTCGCCGACTTCTTCAAGGCCAGTGGCTTCGCCGCTGCCTTCGCCAGCAAGGGCTGCATGAGCGACTACTTCAGCGGCGTGCCGGTGTGGCTGGTCACCGCCGAATACCCGGGCCTGGAAGGCGCAGGCGTGGCCTTGCAGCAAGCGTTGCAGCCCTGAGGCGCAACACAGGAAGCGGACGCATTGCACGTTCCCGGCAGCGCGCCTGATGTAGGGTGGACCACGCTTCACCGGTCCACCGATGGTTATGCATCGACGCCGACAGGTGGATGAAAAGAGCGTCATCCACCCTTCGCCAACGCCCTGCATCCAAATGGACATGACCCATAACAACAAAGGAAGGCCCACGTGAGCCAAGCCGGTAAAACCATCCTCCTGGTCGATGACGACGAGGAAATCCGCGACCTGCTGCACACCTACCTGAGCCGCGCCGGCTTCCAGGTGCGCACCGTGGGCGACGGCGCCGCCTTCCGCCAGGCCATGGGCGAGGTGGCCGCCGACCTGGTCATCCTCGACGTGATGCTGCCCGACGAAGACGGCTTCAGCCTGTGCCGCTGGGTGCGCCAGCACCAGCGCCTGGCCCAGGTGCCGATCATCATGCTCACCGCCAGCTCCGACGAAGCCGACCGGGTGATCGGCCTCGAACTGGGCGCCGACGACTACATCGGCAAGCCCTTCAGCCCCCGCGAGCTGCAGGCGCGCATCAAGGCGCTGCTGCGTCGCGTCGGCTTCGCCCAGGAGCGCGGTGCCGGCGAGGCCCAGGTGCTGGCCTTCGACGAGTGGCGGCTGGACATGGTCAGCCATCGCCTGTTCCACATCGACGGCGAGGAGGTGATCCTCTCCGGCGCCGACTTCGCCTTGCTCAAGCTGTTCCTCGACCGCCCGCAGCAGATCCTCGACCGCGACACCATCGCCAACGCCACCCGGGGCCGCGAGGTAATGCCCCTGGAGCGCATCGTCGACATGGCCGTGAGCCGCCTGCGCCAGCGCCTGCGGGACACCGGCAAGGCGCCGCGGCTGATCCGCACCGTGCGCGGCTCGGGCTACCTGCTGGCGGCCCAGGTCTCGCCCCATGCCTAAGCGCCGCTGGAACCCCATGCCGCGCTCGCTGCTCGGGCGCATGCTGTTCCTCACCCTGCTGGTGGTGCTGATGGCCCAGGCGCTGTCGAGCGTCATCTGGGTCTCGCAGCTGCGCGCCAGCCAGATGGAAGGCCTGCTCACCAGCGCGCGCAGCCTGGCCCACTCCATGGCCGCCAGCGTCGCCTACTTCCGCTCGCTGCCCCTGGGCTACCGGCCACTGGTGCTGGACCAGCTGCGTAGCATGGGCGGCACGCGCTTCTTCGTCTCCCTCAACGACAAACCGCTGGACATGCAGGTGCTGCCCGCCACGCCGCGCAAGGCCGCGGTGCTGGATGTGGTCGACGACGTGCTGCGCGAGCGCCTGGGCAAGCAGGTGGACCTCTCGGTGCAGTTCGTCAGCCCGGACGACCTGCGCATCTTCAACGGCGAGCTCAAGCTCGACGAGCTGCCGCGCTCCTGGGCCCACTACGCCCTGAGCCTGGAGCCGCTCAACCCGCCGGTGCTGGTGACGCAGATCCAGATCGCCCCCAACGAATGGCTCTACCTCGCCTCGCTGATGCCGGCACCCTACGTCAGCCTCGAAGACCAGGGCCTGCCGGCGCAGCAGCTGTGGTTCATCATCCTCACCAGCAGCTTCCTGCTGCTGTTCATCGGCCTGCTGGTGCACTGGCAGAGCCGGCCGCTCAAGCGCCTGGCGGCAGCGGCGCGGGACATGTCCCTGGGCGCCACCGTGGAGCCGCTGGCGGAGGCGGGCGGCAGCGAGGTGGTGGAGGTGAGCCGCGCCTTCAACAGCATGCGCGAGCGCATCAGCCGCTACCTCAGCGAGCGCAGCCAGCTGTTCAGCGCCATCTCCCACGACCTGCGCACCCCCATCACCCGCCTGCGCCTGCGTGTCGAACTGCTGGAAGACGAAGCCCTGCAAGCCAAGTTCGGCCGCGACCTCGATGACCTGGAGCTGCTGGTCAAGGGCGCGCTGCAATGTGTGAAGGACACCGACATCCACGAGAACATCGAGCCGGTGGACCTCAACCACCTGCTGCACTGCCTGGTGGACCCCTACCTGGGCAACGGTCGCGTCACCCTGGAAGGCACCGCGCGCCGGCCCTTCCCGGGCAAGCCCCTGGCGTTGCGACGCTGCATCGGCAACCTGGTGGACAACGCCCTCAAGTACGGCCAGCGTGCCCACCTGCACATCGAGGACGGCCGCGACGCCTTCGTGCTGCACGTGGATGACGAAGGCCCCGGCGTGCCCGAGCAGCGCCTGGAGCAGGTCTTCGAGCCGCACTTCCGTCTCTCCGGCCAGCAGCAGGGCTATGGGCTGGGCCTGGGCATCGCCCGCAACATCGCCCACAGCCACGGCGGCGAGGTCAGCCTGCGCAACCTGCGCGAGGGCGGGCTGCGGGTGACCCTGGAGCTGCCCCGCGTCGCCGACTGAGCACCGCTTGCCACTGCGCATCAGGGCCAGGGCTCCAGCCCCAGCAGGCGGCGCCCGTGTTCGCTGAGTTCCGCGCGGGCGAAGTGGTGGCGTTCGTACTCCCTCGGGTCGCCGGGGAAGGGGTCGCCTAGCGGGTGGGTCTGCTCCGCCCACGTGCGGATGCGCGCCTGGCGCAGGGCCTCGTTGCCAAAATCCGCCGGGAACATCGAAATGTATTGCGCCAGGCGCACGCGATCCTCCGAGCGGTTGGGGCGCACGCCGTGGGCCAGCAGGCTGTTGAAGATCAACAGGTCGCCCTTGTCGAGGCGGATGTTTTCGATGGCGTGCGCGCCGATATCCGGCTTGAAGGGGTTGGCGCCTTCGGGCTGGCGCGACCACCACTGCTCGATCGCTTCGAAGATGCCGGGCACGCACTGGAAGCCGCCGACCTCGTCATCCTGCGGTGCCAGGGACAGCACGCCCTGGGCGGCGATGGGCAGCGGCCGTTGCGATACATCGACGTCGAAGTGGATGAAGCCGTCCTTCTTCCCGGCCGCGCGGGCCGCCTTGTTCGGCGGGTTGAGGTTGGCGCGGTCGATGGCCACCCACAGGTCCTCGCGGTCCCAGATGTCGACGAAGGCATCGTAGATGCGCCGGTTCTGCCGGGTGTCCCACAGGCTCTGGTGGTTGTAGACCTCCACCATCCCGGTGTTGTTGAGCTCGGTCATGCGGTGTTCGCGCAGTTGCGGGCGATACCAGGTGCTCGGGTCGTGCGGGTCCATCTCCTGGAAGCGCCAGAGCATCGCCACCACCGCGTCGGCCTCGGCGGCACTGACCGCGTGGCGCACGATCACGTAGCCCTTGCGGGTCCAGTGCTGCCAGTCGGCCTCGCTCAGCACCCGCAGCGGGCGGCGCTTGTCGATGGCTTGCAGCGGGGTGGTGGCGCTCCCCGCGCCAGGGTGGTTGCCGTACCCGTCGGTGTAGAGGGGCGCCATGTCGTTCTCCTGCGTTGTTGTTATGGGAACGCTTCGCAGGCTACCCAGCGGGGCGGGGCGCCGATGCCGCGGTTAGAGGTGGAAACCGATACTTTTATGGCGTGATTGCGTTCACCGGTTGAGCTATCGTGCCGGCATGCGCGCATTCCTCGAAACCATCACTCCCGACGACGGGGCCTCCTGGGCACTGCTGAACCGGCGCCTGGAGGAGGGCATCCCCTTCGAGTGGCACCACCACCCGGAGTACGAGCTGACCCTTACCCTCAACAGCCGTGGCCATCGCTACATCGGTGACGACATCGAGCCCTACGACGATGGCGACCTGGTGCTGGTCGGCCCCGGGTTGCCCCACAGCTGGTGCTCCCGCGAGCGGATCGACGCGGGGTCGCCCCATGTGGCGCTGGTCATCTGGTTTCACCGCGACTGGGCCAATGGCCTGCTGGCCATGTTCCCCGAGCTGCGTGACATCGGCGTGCTGCTGGCGGGTGCGGAGCAGGGGTTGAGTTTCGGTGCGGCGACCCGCGCCGGCGTGCGCCCGCTGATCGAAGCGATGCCGGAGGCGGAGCCGGGCCGGCGCCTGATGCTGTTGCTGGACGTCCTGTTGCAGCTCTGCCGTGACCCGGATGTGCTGCACCTCGCCAACGCACCGGCCACGCCTGCCGCCATGCCCACGGCCGACCCGCGCATCCAGCGGGTGCTGGACCGGCTGCACCAGGGCTTTGCCGAGCCGCTTTCCATCCCCGAGTTGGCCGAACTCGCCTGCGTCAGCGTCTCGGCTTTCCATCGGATGTTTCGCCGCCACACGCGGATGACCGCCGTGCAATACGTCACGCGGTTGCGCATCGGTCGCGCCTGTTCGCTGCTGATCGCCACCGACCTGGCCGTGGTGCGCATCGCCGAGCAGGTGGGCTATGCCAACCTCTCGCTGTTCAACCGCCAGTTCCTCGCGCTCAAGGCCAGCACCCCGAGGGACTTCCGCCGCCTGCACCGCAAGGCGCCGAACCCGCCCCGGGTGGTGTCGGCGATGGGTTGAACCAACCGGGGCAGTTTCCGTTCTGTGTAACCGAGCTGTGACCTTCGGGCATCCCTTTGTTACCCGGCGTTCCGACCATCCTGTTTAGACTCCTGGCATGCGCAAGCACCGACTTGCACAGCCATAAAAACAAAAAGGTGATCCCCTCATGAATGCGTTCTCTCGCCTGGCCGTTGTCGTATCCCTCGCTTCGCTCTTCCCCCTTTCCGCGCTTGCCGGTGAAGTGGAGGTCCTGCACTGGTGGACCTCCGGTGGCGAAAAACGCGCCGCCGACACCCTCAAGGAACTGGTCGAGAAGAAAGGCCATACCTGGAAAGACTTCGCCGTCGCCGGCGGTGGTGGCGAGGCGGCCATGACCGTGCTGAAGACCCGCGCCGTATCCGGCAACCCGCCGTCCGCCGCGCAGATCAAGGGGCCGGACATCCAGGAGTGGGGCGAACTCGGCCTGCTCACCGAGATGGACAACGTGGCCGAGGAGGGCAAGTGGGACCAACTGCTGCCCAAGCAGGTCGCCGGCATCATGAAATACGAAGACCACTACGTCGCCGTGCCGGTCAACGTGCACCGGGTCAACTGGCTGTGGATCAACCCAGAGGTGTTCAAGAAGGCCGGCGCCACGCCGCCCACCACCCTCGATGAGTTCTTCGTTGCCGCCGACAAGCTCAAGGCCGCCGGCTTCATCCCCGTCGCCCACGGTGGCCAGCCCTGGCAGGACGGCACCACCTTCGAAAACATCGCCCTGAGCATTCTCGGCCCGCAGGACTACCACAAGGCCTTCGTCGAGCTGGATTCGGCGACCCTTTCCGGCGACAAGATGGTCAAGGTGTTCGCCACCCTGCAGAAGCTCCACGGCTACATCGACGCCAACGCCGCCGGCCGCGACTGGAACTCCGCCGCCGCGCTGGTCATCAACGGCAAGGCCGGCATGCAGATCATGGGCGACTGGGCCAAGGGTGAATGGACCGCCGCCGGCAAGGTGGCGGGCAAGGACTACATCTGCGTGCCGTTCCCCGGCACCCAGGGCAGCTTCGACTACAACATCGACTCGCTGACCATGTTCAAGCTCAAGGACGACGCCAACCGCAGCGCCCAGGAAGACCTGGCGCGCATCGTCATGGGCACCGAGTTCCAGACCCTGTTCAGCCAGAACAAGGGCTCCATCCCGGTGCGCCAGGACGTCGACATGAGCGGCTTCGACAGCTGCGCCCAGGCCTCCATGAAGGACTTCAAGGAAGCCGTCGGCAACGGCGGGCTGCAGCCGAGCATGGCGCACCTGATGGCCTCCTCGGGCTACGTCCAGGGCGCGGTGTTCGATGTGGTCACCAACTTCTTCAACTCGCCCTCGGCGGACCCGAAGAAAGCCGCCCAGCAGCTGGCTGCCGCCATCCAGGCCGTGCAGTGACCCCCCCGGGGCCGCGTAAGCGGCCCCTCCCTTACCGACGATTTTCCAGGTGCCGGCAGGCGCCACGGGTTCCTGCTGCCTCGATTTCTCTCTGCTCCCTCCGGGAGAGCGGGCTGTTCGCGTCACCTGTCATACGGAGTGCCCCATGAGCTCAACCGCAGTCTTCGCCAAGGCATCGCCGCTGGATGCGCTGCAACGCTGGCTTCCCAAGCTGGTGCTGGCGCCGAGCATGCTCATCGTGCTGGTCGGCTTCTACGGCTACATCCTCTGGACCTTCCTGCTGTCCTTCACCAACTCGCGCTTCATGCCCAGCTACAAGTGGGTGGGCCTGCAGCAGTACGAGCGCCTGTGGGACAACGACCGCTGGTGGGTCGCCAGCCACAACCTGCTGGTCTATGGCGGGCTGTTCATCACCATCAGCCTGGTGATCGGCGTATTCCTCGCCGTGCTGCTGGACCAGCGCATCCGCCGCGAAGGCTTCATCCGCACCGTCTACCTGTACCCCATGGCGCTGTCGATGATCGTCACCGGCACCGCCTGGAAGTGGCTGCTCAACCCCGGCCTGGGGCTGGACAAGCTGCTGCGTGACTGGGGCTGGGAAGGCTTCCGCCTCGACTGGCTGGTGGACCCGGACCGCGTCGTCTACTGCCTGGTGATCGCCGCCGTGTGGCAATCCTCCGGCTTCGTCATGGCGCTGTTCCTCGCCGGCCTGCGCGGGGTCGACCAATCCATCGTCCGCGCCGCCCAGGTGGACGGTGCCAGCCTGCCCACCATCTACCTGCGCATCGTCCTGCCGAGCCTGCGCCCGGTGTTCTTCAGCGCGCTGATGATCCTCGCCCACATCGCCATCAAGAGCTTCGACCTGGTGGCGGCGATGACCGCCGGCGGCCCCGGCTACTCCTCCGACCTGCCGGCGATGTTCATGTACGCCAGCACCTTCACCCGTGGGCAGATGGGCCTCGGCGCGGCCAGCGCCATGCTCATGCTCGGCGCCGTGCTGGCGATCATCGTGCCCTACCTGTATTCCGAACTGAGGAACAAGCGCCATGACTAGCCTGGCCGGAAAACCCCCGTTCAGCCTCAGCCGCCTGGCCATCCACGCGACCCTGATCTTCGCCTGCGCCCTCTACCTGGTGCCGCTGGTGGTGATGCTGCTGACCAGCTTCAAGACCCCCGACGACATCCGCACCGGCAACCTGCTGTCGCTGCCGGACGTGTTCACCCTGATCGGCTGGACCAAGGCCTGGACCCAGGTCGGCGGCTACTTCTGGAACTCGGTGATGATCACCGTGCCGGCGGTGCTGATCTCCACGCTGCTCGGTGCGCTCAACGGCTACGTGCTGTCCATGTGGCGCTTCCGTGGCTCGCAGCTGTTCTTCGGCGCGCTGCTGTTCGGCTGCTTCCTGCCGTTCCAGGTGGTGCTGCTGCCGGCGTCCTTCACCCTCGGCCAGTTCGGCCTGGCCAACACCACCGCCGGCCTGGTGCTGGTGCACGTGGTCTACGGCCTGGCCTTCACCACGCTGTTCTTCCGCAACTTCTACGTCAGCATCCCCGACGCCCTGGTGCGTGCGGCGCGGCTCGACGGTGCGGGGTTCTTCACCATCTTCGGGCGCATCCTGCTGCCCATGTCGGTGCCCACCGTCATGGTCTGCCTGATCTGGCAGTTCACCCAGATCTGGAACGACTTCCTCTTCGGCGTGGTGTTCGCCAGCGGCGACAGCCAGCCCATCACCGTGGCCCTCAACAACCTGGTCAACACCAGCACCGGGGCCAAGGAATACAACGTCGACATGGCCGCCGCGATGATCGCCGGCCTGCCGACCCTGCTCGTCTACGTGTTCGCCGGCAAGTACTTCCTCCGGGGTTTGACCGCCGGCGCGGTCAAGGGCTGAACGCCGCTGCGCGTGCCCGCGACGCTACTCATTTGTGGAGATTGATATGGCAACCCTCGAACTGCGCAACGTCAACAAACGCTACGGCAGCGGCCTGGCCGACACCCTCAGGGACATCGAGCTGTCCATCGACTCGGGCGAATTCCTGATCCTCGTCGGCCCCTCCGGCTGCGGCAAATCCACCCTGATGAACTGCATCGCCGGGCTGGAAGACATCACCGGTGGCGCCATACTCGTCGACGGCGCCGACATCAGCGGCATGAGCCCCAAGGACCGGGACATCGCCATGGTGTTCCAGTCCTACGCCCTGTACCCGACCATGAGCGTGCGCCAGAACATCGCCTTCGGCCTGAAGATCCGCAAGCTGCCTGCCGCCGAGATCGAAGCCGAAGTCAGCCGCGTAGCCAAGCTGCTGCAGATCGAGCACCTGCTCGAGCGCAAGCCCGGCCAGCTCTCCGGCGGCCAGCAGCAGCGCGTGGCCATGGGCCGGGCCCTGGCACGACGGCCGAAGATCTACCTGTTCGACGAGCCGCTCTCCAACCTCGACGCCAAGCTGCGGGTGGAGATGCGCACCGAAATCAAGCTGATGCACCAGCGCCTCAAGACCACCACCGTCTACGTTACCCACGACCAGATCGAAGCCATGACCCTGGGCGACAAGGTGGCGGTGATGAAGGACGGCGTCATCCAGCAGTTCGGCACCCCGCAGCAGATCTACAACGACCCGGCCAACCTCTTCGTCGCCGGCTTCATGGGCTCGCCGCCGATGAACTTCATCCCCCTGCGCCTGCAGCGCCGCGACGGCCAGCTGTGGGCCCTGCTGGACAGCGGCCAGGCCCGCTGCGAGCTGCCCCTGGGCGAGCTGGGGGAGGGCATCGAAGGGCGCGAGGTGATCCTCGGCGTGCGCCCCGAGCAGATCCTCGCCAGCGCGCCGGCCGACGCCAGCCTGCCGAGCATCCGCGCCGAAATCGAAGTCACCGAACCCACCGGCCCCGACACCCTGGTGTTCACCAGCCTCAACCAGACCAAGGTCTGCTGCCGCCTGGCGCCGGACGCCGCGCCGCAGATAGGTGAAACCCTCTCGCTGTATTTCGATCCCAGCAAGGTATTGCTCTTCGACGCGCAGAGCGGTGAACGGCTGGGTGGGCTGGGAAAGTCACGAACCGTTGAGCGCGCGGGCAATGTCGCGCAGTTCAAGGGGCGTTGAAAGGAAGGCCGCCCCGGCTGCCATCCGAGCCCAGGGACGGCCCTGATATCCAAGGCAATACAACAATAAAAACTGGAGTGGATATGAACGTGAAGAAGAGTTGGTGGATGCTGCCCTGCGCCATGCTGGCGATGCCCGGAGCGGCCAATGCACTGGAATTTACCGGCTACATGCGCAGTGGCGCCGGCAGCTCCACCGACGGCGGCACCCAGTCGTGCTTCCAGCTGCCGGGGGCGCAGTCCAAGTACCGCCTCGGCAACGAATGCGAGCAGTACATCGAGCTGGACCTGCGCCAGGACGTGTTCAAGCTCGACGACGGCTCGGTGATCAGCCTCGAAGGCATGGCCCAGCTGTACAACCAGTACGGCCATACGCCCAAGTTCACCGGCGACTACGGCTTCGCGCGGATGAACCAGATGTACGCCGAGTGGAGCAACATGCCCGCGCTCAATGGCGGCTCCTTCTGGGCGGGCCGTCGTTTCTACAAGCGTAACGACATCCACATCTCCGACTTCTACTACTGGAACCAGAGCGCCACCGGCTTCGGCTTCGACGAAGTGGCCATCGGCGACCTGAAGTACAGCTACGTCTTCTCGCGCAAGGACAACTACGACCAGAAGCCCTACATCAACCGCCACGACTTCAACGTCGGCGGCTTCCAGACCAACCCCGGCGGCGAGATGGAAGTGGGCTTCAGCTACATCGACAAGCCCGACAGCACCGACTCCCACAGTGGCTGGGCGGTGACCGCGCAGCACAAGCAGAAGCCCTTCGCCGGCGGCGCCAACACCTTCGCCCTGCAGTACGGCCGCGGCCCGGGCACCGGCCTGGGCTACACCGGCGACCCGACCCTGGACAACAGCGCCTCCAGCTGGCGCGCCGTGGAGTTCTTCGACTGGCAGATCACCCCGCGCTTCGGTGGCCAGTTCGAGGTCGTCTACCAGAAGGACAAGCGCCCCGACGGCGCCGACCAGAACTGGCTGTCGGTGGGCGTGCGCCCGGTCTACGCCATCACCGAGCAGTTCAAGCTGGTCACCGAGCTGGGTCGCGACCAGGTGGAAGCCCCCGGCGGCACCCGCAAACTGACCAAGTTCACCATCGCGCCCACCTGGTCGCCCGCCGGCCCGGGCTTCTGGGAGCGCCCGGAAATCCGCCTCTACTACACCTACGCCAGCTGGAACGAAGCGGCGCAGCGTTCGGCCAGCCTGCTGGCGGCCGGCTCGGCGCTCTCCGACACCGGCGCCTACGGCACCGACCTGCACGGCTCCAACGTCGGCGTGCAGATCGAGTACTGGTGGAAGTGAGCCTGCGCGGCGCGGCCCTGCGATGAGTCGTGGCGAACCGCGCCGCCATGGCCTGGAACTGGCGAACGAGCCCGTGGAGCATCCGCTCGCGGGGCTCTTCGTCCCCGGTGTGCGCCAGGTCTTCCGCTGGGGCAGCGAGCAGGGGCGCGAGATGCTGCTGATCGACCACCCGCGCTGCCGCGCCATCTTCGCCCGCCAGGGCGGCCAGCTGCTGCATTTCCAGCCGCGCGGCGAACGCCCGCTGCTCTGGTGCGCCGCGCGCTGGCCCAGGCTCGGCGCCATACGCGGCGGCGTGCCGGTGTGCTGGCCCTGGTTCGGTCGCCACCCGCAGGAAAGCGGCTGGCCCCATCACGGCTGGGCACGCCTCACCGACTGGCGCCTGCAGGAGCGCGAAAGCTCCGACGCCGGCGTACGCCTGCGCTGGCGCCTGGCCCTGCACGACTGGGAGGTGGAGCTGCAGGCGGAGCTGGGCGATGAGCTGGCGCTGACCCTGACCACCCGCCATGGCGACCAGGAGCCCTGCGTGCTCAGCCAGGCGCTGCACGCCTATTGGAGCATCAGTGATATCGCCCGGGTCGCCGTGCTGGGGCTGGAGGGCGCCAGCGGACAGGACCTGCTCAGCCGCCAGCGCTTCACCCAGCAGGGCGAGCTGCGCCCGGTGGAAGGCTGTCATCGCATCTTCGATCACGCCGGCCCGCTGCACCTGCAGGACGCCGGCTGGCAGCGCCGCGTGCGCATCGACACCGGCGGTTCACCCAATACCGTGGTCTGGCACCCCGGCAGCCGCCCGCTCAGCGATGTCAGCTGGAAGGAAGGCCTCGGCTTCGCCTGCATCGAAGCCGCCGCCTGCGGCACCGGCAGCCAGATCCTCGCGCCCGGAGAAGAAGCGCGCATCCAGCTCAAGGCGCGGGTGGAATGAATCCCCAAGGTAGCCCGGGCTTCAGCCCGGGAGCGGGGCTGGGACATTCCCTGTAGGAGCGAATTTATTCGCGAACGCGCCATCCCCCGACCACCGGCCCCGAATCAATCCCGCAACCATGGGTCTGCCCTTGAAAGGGGTTCAGCCCGGCTCTTCATCCGTGGGATAGCGGCTGGCGTTGAGGCTCTCCTTGATCTTGCGCAGGTGCGGCTGGAAGTCGACGCCGCGGCGCAGGGTCACGCCGGTGGCCAGCACATCGAGCACGGTGAGCTGGATGATGCGCGAGGTCATCGGCATGTAGATGTCGGTGTCCTCCGGCAGCGGGATGTCCAGGCTCAGGGTGCTGGCGCGGGCCAGTGGCGAGCCGGCGGCGGTCAGGCCCAGCACCGAGGCGCCGTTCTGCCGCGCCAGGCGCGCCACTTCCACCAGTTCGCGGGTGCGGCCGGTGTAGGAAATGATCACGAACAGGTCGCCGGTGTGGGCCACCGAAGCCAGCATGCGCTGCATCAGCACATCGGCATGGGCCGACACGGCGAGGTTGAAGCGGAAGAACTTGTGCTGGGCGTCCAGGGCCACCGGTGCCGAGGCGCCCAGGCCGAAGAAGTGGATCTGCCGGGCTTGGATCAGCAAGTCCACGGCGCGGCTGATCAACTGCGGGTCGAGGGCGTTGCAGGCGCTGTCCAGGGAGGCGATGGCGCTGCCGAAGATCTTGCGCGTGTAGGCCTCGGGGCCGTCGTCCGCCTCTACCGCGCGGCTGACGTAGGCGGCGCCGCTGGCCAGGCTTTGCGCCAGCTGCATCTTCAGCTCCGGGTAACCGTTGACGCCGAAGGAGCGGCAGAAGCGGTTCACCGTCGGCTCGCTGACGCTGGCGGCCTGGGCGAGGGCGGCGATGCTGAAGCGCGTCGCCTGCTGCGGGTCCTGGAGAATGACTTCGGCGACCTTGCGTTCGGCCTTGTTGAGGTCTTCGAGTCGTCCCTGGATCTGCTCCAGAAGATTGCGTACGCGGTCCATGTAGGTTCCTTGCAAGGGGCCTGCAAAATCGGTGGCCTATCGTAATGAGGGGCACCGGCCAGAGCCAGAGGTAACAGGAGGGTGACAAAATGTTGTTTTTATTACTACATTTATTCTTGATATGGCCATTCTCACCGTGTATTTCTAGTTCAACCTCGTAAAAGAACAATCATTATGGCTTCCTTATCCGTAGAACCCTGCACCTTCGCCCTGTTCGGCGCCCTCGGCGACCTGGCCTTGCGCAAGCTGTTCCCGGCGCTCTACCAACTGGACCGCGCCGGCCTGCTGCATGGCGACACGCGCATCCTCGCCCTGGCCCGCGAAAGCGAGGAGGGCGGCGCCCGCCTGGCGTCCATCGAAGAACACCTGCGTGGCTACGTGCCGGAGCGGGAGATCGACGCGGCCGTGCTGCAGCGCTTCATGGCGCGGCTGAGCTACCTGCCCATGGACTTCCTCCACGCCGAGGGCTACCAGGTGCTGGCCGAGCGCGTCGGCCCCGAGGAGCGACTGATCGCCTACTTCGCCACGCCGGCTTCGGTCTATGGCGCCATCTGCGAGGGCCTGGCCCGTGTCGAGCGCGCCCGTCACACCCGCGTGGTGCTGGAGAAGCCCATCGGCCACGACCTGGAATCCTCGCGCCGGGTCAACGACGCGGTGGCCGTGCATTTCCCCGAGAACCGCATCTACCGGATCGACCACTACCTGGGCAAGGAGACGGTGCAGAACCTCATCGCCCTGCGCTTCGCCAACAGCCTGTTCGAAACCCAGTGGAACCAGCACCACATCTCCCACGTGGAAATCACCGTGGCCGAGCAGGTGGGCATCGAGGGGCGCTGGGGCTACTTCGACGAAGCCGGCCAGCTGCGCGACATGATCCAGAACCACCTGCTGCAGCTGCTCTGCCTGATCGCCATGGACCCGCCCAGCGACCTTTCCGCCGACAGCATCCGTGACGAGAAGGTCAAGGTGCTCAAGGCCCTGGCGCCCATCACCGCCGCCCAGGTGGCGCAGCAGGTGGTGCGCGGCCAGTACATCGCCGGCAGCACCCAGGGCCGCCCGGTGCCGGGCTACCTGGAAGAAGAGAACTCCAACACCCAGAGCGACACCGAAACCTTCGTCGCCCTGCGTGCCGACATCCGCAACTGGCGCTGGAACGGCGTGCCCTTCTACCTGCGCACCGGCAAGCGCATGCCGCAGAAGCTGTCGCAGATCGTCATCCACTTCAAGGAGCCGCCGCACTACATCTTCGCCCCCGAGCAGCGCCCGCTGATCAGCAACCGGCTGATCATCCGCCTGCAGCCCGACGAAGGCATCTCCCTGCAGGTGATGACCAAGGACCAGGGCCTGGACAAGGGCATGCAGCTGCGCAGCGGCCCGCTGCAACTGAGCTTCTCCGACACCTACCGCAGCGCGCGGATCCCCGATGCCTACGAACGCCTCCTGCTGGAGGTGATGCAGGGCAACCAGAACCTCTTCGTGCGCAAGGATGAAATCGAGTACGCCTGGCAATGGTGCGACCAGCTGATCGACGGCTGGAAGCAACTGGGCGACTCCCCCAAACCCTACGCGGCCGGCACCTGGGGGCCGGTCGCATCCATCGCATTGATCACCCGTGACGGCAGGAGCTGGTATGGCGATCTGTAATCTCGACCTGCCCACGCAGGTCACCGGGGTCAGCCTCGGCAGCCCCGAACAACTGGCCGGCGAACTGGCCCTGCACGTGGCCGGCGCCCTGCGCTCGGCCATCGAATCCCACGGCGTGGCCTCCCTGGTGGTTTCCGGCGGGCGCAGCCCCATCGCCTTCCTCGAGCGGTTGTCCGCCCAGGAGCTGGACTGGTCCCGCGTCGCCGTCAGCCTCGCCGACGAGCGCTGGGTGCCGGTGGGCCACGCCGACAGCAACGAAGGCCTGGTGCGCCGCCACCTGCTGCAAGGCCCGGCGGCCAAGGCGCGCTTCATCGGTCTCTACCATTCCGCCGCCAGCCTGGACGAGGCGGCGCGCCTGGCAGATGCCGCGCTCGCCGAGCTGCCGCAGCCCATCGACGTCCTGGTGCTGGGCATGGGCGAGGACGGTCACACCGCCTCGCTGTTCCCCAAGAGCCCCGGCCTGGACGACGCCTTGAGCCACTCGTGCGCCCGGCGCTGCGTGCCCATGCAGGCGCCGAGCGTGCCGCGCCAGCGCCTGTCCATGCCGTTGCCGCTGCTGGCTGGCGCGCGCCTCACGCTGCTGGCGGTGCAGGGGCAGGGCAAGCTCGACACCCTGGCCACCGCGCTGGCCGGTGAAGACGTGGCGGCCATGCCGATCCGCGCCTTCCTCCACCAGCCCCTCGAGATCTACTGGTGCCCTTGAGCCCGAAGGACCTGTCATGACCGCGAATTCCTCCCCAGCGCGCAACGTGCCGAGCATGGCCGAGAAGGTCGAGATGATCGACCGCCTCTGCGCCGAAGCGCGCATCCTCCCGGTGATCACCATCGAGCGCGAGGAACACATCCTGCCCCTGGCCAACGCCCTGGCCGCCGGCGGCCTGCGCGCCCTGGAAATCACCCTGCGTTCCGAGCACGGCCTCACCGCCATCCGCCTGCTGCGCGAGCAGCGCCCGGACCTGCTGATCGGCGCCGGCACCGTGCTGGATGAACACATGCTCGCCGACGCCGAAGCCGCCGGCGCGCAGTTCATCGTCACCCCCGGCTGCACCGCCGAGCTGCTCGACGCCGGTCGCGAAAGCCCGCTGCCGCTGCTGCCCGGTGTCGGCAGCGCCTCGGAAATCATGCTCGGCCACGCCCGCGGCTACCGGCGCTTCAAGCTGTTCCCCGCGGAAGTGGTGGGCGGCGCGGCGGCCCTCAAGGCCTTTGCCGGGCCCTTCCCGGGCATCCGTTTCTGCCCCACGGGCGGCGTCAAGCCGGACAACGTGCGTAACTACATGGCCCTGCCCAACGTCATGTGCGTAGGTGGTACCTGGATGATGGACAGCGCCTGGGTGCGCGCCGGCGACTGGGCGCGCATCGAAGCTGCTACAGCCGAAGCCTTGAAGCTGCTGGAATAAGGGCAGCCGGAAGATGCAAGCCGCCCGCGCGGGAGCGCTGGCGGTGCAAGGAAGAGTCAGATCGCCGCGTCATCACTGCCATTCACGCTGCCCCGAGGATCGCCCCATGTCCCGTTTCGCCCCCGAAGCCCTGTTCCCCAGCCTCGCCGACATCCCCGAAGCCTGGCGCCTCGGCGCACCGGTGGAGCAGCGCGAATACCTGGTGGAGGGCGAGCTGCGCCGCTGGGACGGCCCCCTGGCCACGGTGCGCAGCCCGATCTTCCTCAAGGGCGAGCAGGGCGAGGAGCAGGTCATCCTCGGCAGCACGCCGCTGCTGGATGCCGACGCCGCGCTGGAGGCGCTGGACGCCGCCGTGCGTGCCTATGACAACGGCCAGGGCGCCTGGCCCAATATGCGTGTCGGCGAGCGCATCCACCATGTCGAGCTGTTCCTGGCGCGCATGCGCGAGCGGCGCCACGAGGTGGTGCGCCTGCTGATGTGGGAGATCGGCAAGAACCTCAAGGATTCCGAGAAGGAGTTCGACCGCACCTGCGACTACATGGTCGACACCATCAACGCCCTGAAGGAACTCGACCGCCGCTCCAGCCGCTTCGAGCTGGAGCAGGGCACCCTCGGCCAGATCCGCCGCGTGCCCCTGGGCGTGGCGCTGTGCATGGGCCCCTACAACTACCCGCTGAACGAAACCTTCACCACGCTGATCCCGGCGCTGATCATGGGCAACACCGTGGTCTTCAAACCGGCCAAGTTCGGCGTGTTGCTGATGCGCCCGCTGCTGGAGGCCTTCCGCGACAGCTTCCCGGCCGGCGTCATCAACATCATCTACGGCCGTGGCCGCGAGACCGTCAGCGCGCTGATGGCCAGCGGCAAGGTCGATGTCTTCGCCTTCATCGGCACCAACAAGGGCGCCAGCGACCTGAAGAAGCTGCACCCGCGACCGCACCGCCTGCGCGCCGCCCTAGGGCTGGATGCCAAGAACCCCGGCATCGTCCTGCCACAGGTGGACCTGGACAACGCCGTCAACGAGGCCGTCACCGGCGCACTGTCGTTCAACGGCCAGCGCTGCACCGCGCTGAAGATCCTCTTCGTCCATGAAGACGTGCTCGAACCCTTCCTCGCGCGCTTCAGCGCCAAGCTCGCCGCGCTCAAGCCGGGCATGCCCTGGGAAGACGGCGTGGCGCTGACGCCGCTGCCGGAGCCGGGCAAGGTCGACTACCTCACCACCCTGCTGCAGGACGCCACCGCCAAGGGCGCCCAGGTGGTCAACGAAGGCGGCGGCCAGAGCCGCGAGAGCTTCTTCTACCCGGCTCTGCTGTGCCCGGTGAGCCCGGACATGCGCATCTACCAGGAAGAGCAGTTCGGCCCGCTGGTGCCCGTGGTGCCGTACCGCGACGTGCAGGTCGCCATCGACTACGTGCTGGATTCCGACTACGGCCAGCAGCTGTCGATCTTCGGCAACTGCTCTGCCGAGGTCGGCCGCCTGGTGGATGCCTTCGCCAACCAGGTGGGGCGCATCAACATCAACGCCCAGTGCCAGCGCGGGCCGGATACCTTCCCCTTCAACGGGCGCAAGAACTCCGCCGAGGGCACCCTGTCCGTGCACGACGCCCTGCGCACCTTCTCCATCCGCACCCTGGTGGCCACGCGCTTCCAGGAAGACAACAAGACGCTGATCAGCGAGATCATCCGCAACCGCGAATCCAGCTTCATCAGCACCGACTACATCTTCTGATGCGCGGCGTCCCGATCCTCGCGCTGCTGCTCCTGGCCGGTGCCGCACAGGCGGCGGAACCGGCCTGCGGTGACTTCCTCGAACAGCTCGGGGTCGAGTCGCCCGGGCTGCACTTCGAAGGCTGCAAATTGGAGGAAGGCGGCCAGCTGCGCCAACTGGTGGCCGAGTACCAGGTGCCCGGCCCCCAGGCCCATGGCGTGGAAAGCCTGCTGCAACAACGCTTCGGCCTGCAGCCGCTGCGGTTCATCTGCTGCGGCTGGGACACCCAGCCCGCCAACGCGCCCCACGCCAGCGGCCGGCCCTACGAAATCCGCATGAGCTCAGGGGAAACCCTGGAGAAGGACTGGGCGCGCATCGACCGCTTCCACGTCAGTGTCACCCTCTACCTCGAAGACCCGTGATCCCGGGTTTGCGATGCGCTAGGTAGGGTGGATGACGCTTTTTTCATCCACCGGCGGCGTTGTTTGGGACACCGAGTTGGGGCAGCCCTGCGGTCTGCTTGGCGACTGAAGTCGCCCCTACGTCGCCCCTACGAGGTCGTGCCACGGTGGGCGGTTTCTTGTGGGAGCGAATTCATTCGCGATGGCTCCGTCCCGGGCTGAAGCCCGGGCTACGGCAGCCGTGCATGGCGGGTGAGCCCCGCGAAACCACACCGGGTATGCGATGCGTCCTTCAGTTTCCGCGCCTCACCTGCAACCTTCGCGGTATCGCCAGCACCCCGGGCTGGTAGTCCCCGGCGATGGCCTGCAGCGCCCGATCCAGCACCTGCTCGGCGATCAGCTCGTGCTGCTGGCGCATGGAGTTCACCGGCAGCGGCAGGAAGTCCAGCAACTGGGTGTCGCCGAAGGTGGCCAGTTGCAGCTGTTGCGGCCAGGCGCCCCGTTCGCGCAGCACATCCAGCACGCCGGCCAGCAGCACGTAGGCGGTGGTCACCAGTGCATCCGGCAGGTGGCCCTGGCGCTCCAGCAGGCCCAGCATCAGTTGCCGGCCGCACTCGCGGCTGAACTCGGCGCCATGTTCCACCTGTGCCTCGCCCCCGAAGCCGGCGAGCGCGGCGCGGAAGCCCGCCTCGCGGTCGCGGCTGATGGGCAGCTCCGGCCGTGCGCCGAGCAACGCCACCTGGCGCGGCGTCGGGTTCAACAGGCTGCGGGTGAGCAGTTGCGCCGCCTGGTGGTCATCGCTCACCACCGAGCAGAAACGCCCCGGGGCCAGCTCGCGGTCGACGGCGATCACCGGCAGCCCGGCATCCAGCAACGCGCCCAGGCTCGGGTCCTGGGGCGGCAGGCAGCTGGCGACGATCAGCGCATCGCAACGCCGCGCACTGAAGAGCTGCAGCAGCTGGCGCTCGCTCTCCGGCTCGTCGTCGGAGCTGGCGATCAGCAACTGGTAACCCCGGGCCCGCGCCTGTTGTTCCAGCAGCTTGGCCAGGCGCGCATAGCTGGGGTTCTCGAGGTCCGGGAGGATGAAGGCCAGGGTGCGCGTCTGCCCACGGCGCAAGCCGGCGGCATGGGGGTCGGGGCGGTAACCGTGGGCATCGACCACCGCGCGCACCCGCTCCACGGTGGCGGGGGAGATGCGTTTCTCCTCGGCCTTGCCGTTGACCACGTAGCTGGCGGTGGTGACCGAAACCCCGGCCAGCCGGGCAATGTCACTGAGTTTCAAGGGGCGACTCCTCGTGGGGTGCGCGTTTCATCGGTCGGGCTTCAAGCGGCGAAGAATATCGAGTAACGTGCCGCCCTGGATTAGTGAAACGATTCAGCACGGCTTTTGTCCAGATAGCAACCACCCTCTGCCAAGGGTTGGGCAGCGCCTAAGCTGAAGGTTCATCGCACAACGACAACAGGGCCTGAAGGCCCGCGTGGAGGAAACGGCATGCTCGAACTGACCCCGGCTCTGGTGTCCATGGGCCTGGCGGCGGCGGACAAGGCCGCAGCCCTGCAACTGGTGGCCAGCCGCCTGGTGGACGACGGGCTCGCCGCCGAAGGCTACCTGGCCGCGCTGCAAGCCCGTGAAGGGCAGGGCTCCACCTACCTCGGCCAGGGCCTGGCCATTCCCCACGGCACCCCGCAAACCCGGCACATGGTCCACGCCACCGGCGTGCGCCTGCTGCACTTCCCCGAGGGTGTGGACTGGGGCGACGGCCAGCGCGTGTACCTGGCCATCGGCATTGCCGCGAAAACCGACGAACACCTGCGCCTCCTGCAGCTGCTCACCCGTGCCCTCGGCGAAGGTGACCTGGGCGCCGAGCTGCGCCGCGCCGAAACCGCCGACGCCATCATCGCGCTGCTCCAGGGTGGCCCCGGCGAGCTGGCGCTGGACGAACAGCTGGTGACGCTCGGCAGCGCCGCCGAAGACTTCGACGAACTGGCCCTGGAAGGCGCGCGCCTGCTGCGCCGTGCCGGCTGCGTGGACAAGGGCTATGCCACCCAGCTGTTGCAGGGCGACGCGCTGCCCCTGGGCGCAGGCCTCTGGTGGCTGGACAGCAGCCACGCAGTGAACCGCCCCGGGCTGGCCTTCGTCGCCCCGCGCACGCCGCTGCGTCACCAGGGCCAGTCGCTGGCCGGGCTGTTCTGCCTGGCCAGCCGAGGTGACGCCCACGTGGCGCTGCTGGAGCGGCTCTGCGCACTGCTTATCGAAGGGCGCGGTTCCGAACTGGCCCAGGCCGCCGACCGCCGCCGGGTGCTGGAAACCCTGGCCGGCGACGTCACCGCCGAGTGGCCCAGCCTGCGCGTACCCCTGGCCAACGCCCACGGCCTGCACGCCCGCCCGGCCAAGGAGCTGGCGCAACTGGCCCAGGGTTTCGCCGGGGAGGTGCGGGTGCGCATCGCCGACAGCGGCCTGCCCGCGGTCAGTGCGCGCAGCCTGAGCAAACTGCTGGGCCTGGGCATCCGCCGTGGCCAGGTGCTGGAACTGCTGGCCGAACCGGGCATCGCCGACCAGGCCCTGCCGGTGCTGCGCCAGGCGGTGGAGCAAGGCCTGGGCGAGGAGGTGGAGCCCCTGGCCGCCGGCTCGACCACAAGTACCGAACAGCCTGAGTCCGAGGCCGAGGAAACCACTCCCGGCGCACCGGCTCCGGGCAGCCTGCTCAACGCCGTACCGGCCGCGCCCGGCATCGCCATCGGCCCGGCCCATGTGCGTGTCGCGCGGGCGTTCGACTACCCCGCCCGTGGCGAATCCCCGGCCAGCGAGCGCAAGCACCTGCACCAGGCATTGGCCCAGGTGCGCGCGGAGATCGAGGCCCTGGTGGAGCGCAGCGAGGTGAAGGCCATCCGCGAGATCTTCATCACCCACCTGGAAATGCTCGCCGACCCGGGCCTGGGCGATGAGGTGGAGGCCCGCCTGCAACGCGGCGAGAGTGCTGCTGCCGCCTGGGCCAGCGTGATCGGCACCGCCGCTGCCCAGCAGGAGTCCCTGCAGGATGCGCTGCTGGCCGAGCGCGCCGCCGACCTGCGCGACGTCGGCCACCGCGTGCTGGCCAAGCTCTGTGGCGTCGAGGACCAGGTCGAACCCGAGCAGCCCTATGTGCTGGTGCTGGACGAAATGGCGCCCTCCGACGTCGCCCGGCTGGACCGCACCCGCGTGGCCGGCATCCTCACCGCGCGCGGTGGTGCCACCTCCCACAGCGCCATCGTCGCCCGAGCCCTGGGCATTCCCGCCCTGGTCGGCGCCGGGGCCGGGGTGCTGGCCCTGGAGCCGGGCACGCCGCTGCTGCTGGACGGCGGCCGCGGGCGCCTGGTGGTGGCACCGGAGCAGGCCCTGCTGGAGCGCGCCCGGGCCGAGCACCAGGACCGCGAGCGCCTGCTGCGCGAGGCCGAGGCGCACAAGAACGAACCGGCCCGAACCCGCGATGGCCACCGGGTGGAGGTCTGCGCCAACCTGGGCGACGCCGCCGGCGCCGTGGCGGCGGTGGAGCAGGGCGCCGAAGGCGTCGGCCTGCTGCGCACCGAATTCATCTTCATGGCCCATTCCCAGGCGCCCGACCTGGCGACCCAGGAGGCTGACTACCGCAAGGTGTTCGACGCCCTCGACGGCCGCCCGCTGGTGGCGCGCACCCTCGACGTGGGCGGCGACAAACCCTTGCCCTATTGGCCCATCGCCCATGAGGAAAACCCCTTCCTCGGCCTGCGCGGCGTGCGCTTGACCCTGCAGCGGCCCAAGGTGATGGAAACCCAGTTGCGCGCCTTGCTGCGTGCCGCCGACGGCCGCCCGCTGCGCATCATGTTCCCCATGGTCGGCAGCGTCGCCGAATGGCGCCAGGCCCGCGACATGGCACTGCGCCTGGCGGAGGAAATCCCCCAGGCCGACCTGCAGCTGGGGATCATGGTCGAGGTGCCGTCCGCCGCGTTGCTGGCCCCGGTGCTGGCCCGCGAGGTGGACTTCTTCAGCATCGGCACCAACGACCTGACCCAGTACACCCTGGCCATCGACCGTGGCCACCCGACGCTCTCGGCCCAGGCCGATGGCCTGCACCCGGCCGTGCTGCAACTCATCGAACTCACCGTGCGTGCTGCCCATGCGCGGGGCAAATGGGTGGGCGTGTGCGGCGAACTGGCCGCCGACCCGCTGGCGGTGCCGCTGCTGGTGGGGCTGGGGGTGGACGAACTCAGCGTCGCGGCGCGTAGCGTGCCCGAGGTCAAGGCGCGCATCCGCGAGCTCAGCCTGGCCGACGCCCAGGAACTGGCAGGCGTGGCGCTGGCGGCGGAAAGCGCCGAAGCGGTACGCGCCCTGGCGGAGAAATTCTGATGGCACGCATCCTCACGCTCACCCTCAACCCGGCGCTGGACCTCACCCTGCGCCTGCCGCGCCTGGAGCCCGGTGCGGTCAACCGGGGCCAGGCGCTGGTCAGCCACGCCGCCGGCAAGGGCCTCAATGTCGCCCAGGTGCTGGCTGACCTCGGCCACTCCCTCAGCGTCAGCGGCTTCCTCGGCGCCGGCAACGCCCAGCCCTTCGAGGCGCTGTTCGCCCGGCGCGGCTTCCACGACGCCTTCGTCCGTGTCGAGGGCGAAACCCGTAGCAACCTCAAGCTGGCCGAAGACGACGGCCGCATCACCGACATCAACGGCCCCGGCCCGGACGTGGACGCCGCCGCGCGGGACGAACTGCTGCGCCGTCTCGACGCCCTGGTGCCCGGCCACGACCTGGTGGTGGTGGCCGGCAGCCTGCCACGGGGCGTGGACGCCGACTGGTTCGCCACGCTGCTGCAACGCCTGCATGGGCTGGGTGCACGGGTGGCGCTGGACAGCAGCGGGGCGGCCCTGCGCGCCGGGCTCGCCAGCGCGCCCTGGCTGGTCAAGCCCAACGCCGAGGAGTTGGCCGACGCCTGTGGCCGCCCCCTCGACGAGTTGGCCGCACAGGCCGAGGAGGCCGCGCGCCTGCAGGCCGCCGGCATCGAGCACCTGGTGCTGTCCATGGGCGCCGAGGGCGTGCGCTGGTTCAGCCGGGGCCAGGCCCTGCAGGCGCGCCCGCCCAAGGTGAAGGTGGCCAGCACCGTGGGCGCCGGCGATTCGCTGCTGGCGGGCATGGTCCACGGCCTGCTGGCCGGCTGGCCCGCCGAGCGCACCCTGGCCCACGCCACCGCCATCGCCGCCCAGGCGGTGACGCAGATCGGCTTCGGCATCAATGACCGGGCGCAACTGGCCGCGCTGGAAAGCGCGGTGCTCGTGCAGCCCGTAGAAGAACAACACGAGGTACCCCGATGAAATTCGCCCTTGTCACCGCCTGCCCCAATGGCGCGGTCAGCAGCCTGATCAGCGCGCGCCTGCTGGAAGGCGCCGCCCGCCGCCTGGGCTGGACACCCGGGGTGGAGATGCCCGGCGGCGAGCCCCTGTCCGCCGAGGCCGTGGCCGACGCCGACTGGGTGCTGGTGGTGAAGACCGGCCCGCTGGACCTCGCGCGCTTCGCCGGCAAGCGCCTCTACCTGGCCACCCCGGCCGAGGCCCTGCACGAGCCGGAAGCCTTCCTCCTGCGTGCCGAGCGCGAGGCCCAGGTACGGGCCGAACAGGCCGCGCCTGCACCTGCCGTGGCCAGCGAGCGGCCACGGCTGGTAGCCGTCACCGCATGCCCCACGGGCGTTGCCCACACCTTCATGGCCGCCGAGGCGCTGAAGCAGGCCGCCGCGCGCCTGGGCATGGAACTGCAGGTGGAAACCCAGGGCTCGGTGGGTGCCCGCGACCCGCTGCCGGCCGAAGCCATCGCTGCCGCCGATGTGGTGCTGCTGGCCACCGATATCGAAGTGGACACCGCCCGCTTCGCCGGCAAGCGCGTCTACCGCTGCGGCACCGGCGTCGCCCTCAAGCAATCCGAAGCCACCCTGCGCAAGGCCCTGGCTGATGCCCAGGTGCAGCAGGCCGGCAAGCCCGGCAGCACCCAGGCCGAGGGCAAGGGCGAAGCCAAAGGCGTGTACAAGCACCTGCTCACGGGCGTGTCCTTCATGCTGCCGATGGTGGTGGCGGGCGGGCTGCTGATCGCCCTGTCCTTCGTCTTCGGCATCGAGGCCTTCAAGGAGCAGGGCACCCTGGCGGCCGCGCTGATGCAGATCGGCGGCGACACCGCCTTCAAGCTGATGGTGCCGCTGCTGGCCGGCTACATCGCCTATTCCATCGCCGACCGCCCGGGCCTTGCGCCGGGGATGATCGGCGGGCTGCTGGCCGCCACGCTGGGCGCGGGCTTTATCGGCGGCATCATCGCGGGCTTCCTCGCCGGCTACTCGGCCAAGGCCATCAGCCGCTGGGTGAAGCTGCCGCAGAGCCTGGAGGCGCTCAAGCCCATCCTCATCATCCCGCTGCTGGCCAGCCTGATCACCGGGCTGGTGATGATCTACGTGGTCGGCAAACCGGTGGCCGGCATGCTCGCGGCGCTGACCCAGTTCCTCGACGGCATGGGCAGCACCAACGCCATCCTCCTGGGCGTGTTGCTGGGCGGTATGATGTGCGTCGACCTCGGCGGGCCGATCAACAAGGCCGCCTATGCCTTCTCCGTCGGCCTGCTGGCCTCCCACAGCTACGCGCCCATGGCCGCCACCATGGCGGCCGGCATGGTGCCGCCCATCGGCCTGGGCATCGCCTGCCTGCTGGCGCGGCGCAAGTTCGCCCAGAGCGAGCGCGAGGCCGGCAAGGCGGCACTGGTGCTGGGGCTGTGCTTCATCTCCGAGGGCGCCATCCCCTTCGCCGCCAAGGACCCGCTGCGGGTGATCCCCGCCAGCATCGCCGGCGGCGCGCTGACCGGCGCGCTGTCGATGTACTTCGGCTGCAAGCTCATGGCGCCCCACGGCGGGCTGTTCGTGATGCTCATCCCCAACGCCATCAACCACGTGCTCGCCTACCTGCTGGCCATCGTCGCCGGCAGCCTGGTCACCGGCCTGCTCTATGCCGCGCTCAAGCGCGGCGCCGCACCAGAACCGGTCGCCCCCCACGGGCCGTGATTTTTCCGTCCACCTTCCCCAACGGAGCCACGCAATGCCCCGCACCCTGAACAAGGACACCCGTCTGTGCATGTCGCTGTCGGGCCGCCCCGGCAATTTCGGTACGCGCTTCCACAACTCGCTCTACGAGCAACTGGGCCTGGACTACGTCTACAAGGCCTTCACCACGGCGGACCTGCCGGCCGCCATCGGCGGCATCCGCGCGCTGGGCATCCGTGGCTGCGCGGTGTCGATGCCGTTCAAGGAGGCCTGCATCGCCCACCTCGACGAGCTGGACTCCTCGGCGGCGGTGATCCAGTCGGTCAACACCATCGTCAACGACGACGGCCACCTCAAGGGCTACAACACCGACTACCTGGCGGTGGCCAGCCTGCTGCTCAGCCATGGCGTCGACCCGCAGGCGGACTTCGCCCTGCGCGGCAGCGGCGGCATGGGCAAGGCGGTGACCTTCGCCCTGCGTGACAGCGGTTTCGTCAACGGCACCCTGGTGGCGCGCAACGAATCACGGGGCCAGGCCCTGGCCGCCACCTGCGGCTACGAATGGCAGGCGGAGCAGGGCGAGCTGCGCCCGCGCCTGCTGGTGAACGTGACCCCCATCGGCATGGATGGCGGCCCCGAGGCCGGGCAGCTGGCTTTCGACGAGGCCACCATCGACGCCGCGGAGGTGATCTTCGACGTAGTCGCCATTCCCGTGGAAACCCCGTTGATCCGCACCGCCCGTGCCCTCGGCAAGCGGGTGATCACCGGTGGCGAAGTCATCGTGTTGCAAGCGGTGGAGCAGTTCGTGCTCTATACCGGTATCCGCCCCGACGCCGAGCAGATCGCCGAAGCGGCGACCTTCGCGCGCAGCTGAGGGCATTATCCAGGAGCACAACGATGATCAAGCAGGTAGGCGACACCCCGATCCTTCCCCTTCATCGCGCCAGCTGCCACTGCGGCGCCGTGGTGCTGGAGCTGACCCTGCCGGACGGGGTGGTGGACCCGCGCCGCTGCGACTGCTCCATGTGCCGGCGCAAGGGCGCCATCGTCGCCAGCGTGCCGCTGGCCGGGCTGCGCGTGGTACAGGGTGCCGACGTGCTCACGCTCTACCAGTTCAACACCCTCGCCGCACGGCATTACTTCTGCTCCCGTTGCGGCATCCACACCCACCACCAGCGCCGCTCCAACCCGCATCAATACGGCTTCAATGTCGGCTGCCTGGAGGGGGTCAACCCCTTCGACCTGGGCGAAGTGCCCACCAGCGACGGGGTCAACCACCCGGCCGATCGCTGAATGGGGGCGTCGGGTTTCACCCGACCTACGCAGTGCCAGGGATACACCGATCGTGGGAGCGAATTCATTCGCGATGCGCTTCCCCCCACGCACAAAACACAAAGGCCGCTGTCCTCCCGGAGCAGCGGCCTTTTCGTTGTCATCGCGGCTCAGGTGAGCAGGGCGATGAGGATGATGATCGGGATAGGTACACCCAGGAACCAGAGCAGTAGCGAGCGCATGGTCGTTTCCTCGTTCAGCGAAGGGGGGCGGAGCGGTGGTAGGCGAGGCTGTCGGTCACCGTGTCGCGGCTGCGGCCACCGCGGGTGGCGGCGAAGCTGGCGGTGAAGGCACCGATGAGCAGGGCGACGAACATCCACAGCGAGGCGTGGATGCCGGCCTTGCGGGCGGCGTCGGCGGCCTGGCGGGCATCGGTCACCGCTTGCCGGGCCATGGCATGCACCTGCTCGACACGGGCCTGGGCCTCGGCCTGGGAGAGATTGGTGCGCTGGGCCACCAGGCGCACCAGGTAGTCGTGGTCCTCGGGGCTCAGCTGGCCACCTTCGGCCAGGCTGCGCACGAAGATGCGCGACACCACGCCGTGGGCGGCATCGTCCACGGTGGGGGCGGGGCGGTCGTCGCGGAACAGGGTGTCCACGTAGTAGCCATAGGGGTTCTGCGCATCATCGCTGGCACCGGGTGCGCTACCGGCGCTGGCACCGGCTGCCACGGCCGCGCCGGCCTGCACGCCGCCGCCCACCAGGTTGCCGACGGTGCCCACCAGCAAGGCGGCGGTCACCAGGGTCGCCACGGCCCAGGCGAGGAAGCCGTGGGCGGTGTCGCGGAAGAACACCTCGTCACCGTGCAGGCGGCTCCAGCGCAACCTCAGGCGCCCGGCGAGGTAGCCGCCCAAGCCGGCCGCGGCCAGCTGGGTGAAGGCCAGCCAGGCGATACTGGCAAAGCCCAGCCCCTCGGCGCTGATGCCCTCGTGTTGCCAGGGCGAGATGGCCGCGAAGCCGAGGCCGAAGCCCAGCAGCACGAGGATCAGGGACAGCGCAGCGGCAGCCGCCGCGCCAGCGAATACCGCGCTCCAGGAGACGCCCGAAGCGTCGGTGACTTCCAGGGCGGTTGCGTAGGCATCAGAAGTGGTGGTGTTCATCGTCGTGTCCTTGTTCGGAGGCTCAACGCCGTGACCGCCAGGGGCGGCGGTCGCCGTACCTTTTTTGTATGGCACTCATGGCTTTGGGTGCCGGAAGGCGAACAAAGGTTCAGGGATTATCTTGCGTGCGCCCCATGCATCGGCGTGCTGGTGCGGCGGCATCCGCTCCTCTAAAGTTCGGCGACGCTTTTTCATCGTTTGGTATCGCCATGGGATTTCTGGATTTTCTGTTCAACCGCAAGCCCTCCCCGGATGACTTCGCCGTGCTCTTCGAGTCCGCTGCACGCAAGGCCGGCTTCAAGGGCGAGCTGACCTATCGCCCCCGGGAGTTCCGCCTGGTGTATGGCGAAAGCGCCTTCTTCAACCTGCACAATGCCTACCGCGAGTACTGCAGCCAGCGTGGCGCGCGGCGCCGCGAAACCCTGAACAACTACATCGCTGCACTTTGCGAAAACCAGCGCAGCCGCGCGCTGCCCCTGGACGAGGCGCGCCCATTGCTGCTGCCGGTGATCCGCAGCCGCGGCATGATCGAAGAGCTGCGCCTGCACCAGGTGCGCACCGAAGGCGACGACCTGGACTTCAGCCCCGTCTACCTGCCCATGGGCGATGACGCCGTGGTGCTGCTGGCCATCGACCACCCCGAATCAACCGCCACCCTGGTGCAGGGCCCTGACAAAAGCTGGGGCATCACCCTGGAAGAGGGCCTGGCCATCGCCCTGACCAACCTGCGCGACACCACCGCCGACAGCTTCGTCGAGGTGGTGCCGGGGCTGTTCCGGGGCGACTGGAACGACAGCTACGACATCAGCCGCATCTTCCTGCCCGATGTGCTCGAGCGCCTGCCGCTCAAGGGCCGGCCCGTGTTCATGGTGCCCAGCCGCGAAACCCTGCTGGTGACCGGGGACCACGACGGTCACGCGCTTGCTGCCATGGTCGAGCTGAGCCTGCAGTCGGCCAGCGAAGGCCGCGCCATCTCCACCGGGCTGTACTGCTACGAGGACGGCAAGGTGGCGACCTACCCGGTGCAGCACCCGCTGCTGCAGGCCCGCCTGGCGCGCATGCGCTACCTCACCACCAAGAACGAATACGACACCCAGAAGCACGCGCTGGACCTGATCCACCAGGAGAACAGCACCGACATCTTCGTCGCCAACTACCAGCTGTACGCCGCCCAGGAAAACCCCGACCAGCTGTTTTCCATCGCCAGCTGGACCGAGGGCGTGGACAGCCTGTTGCCCCGCGTCGACCGCCTGGTGCTGGTGCGCCCCAACGAAGACTGCAGCGACGCCGAGACCCGCGCCGTTTCGTGGGAACAGGCCATGGCGCTGCTGGGCGACCTGCTCGAAGAAGCCCCCGGCTTCTACCCGCCGCGCTACCGCACCCTCGGCTTCCCCGAGCCCAGCCGCGCCGAACTGCTGGACGAGGTGAACTAGCCGGCTTGGCCCAACGCTGCTGCGCTCGATGGGGCAACGTTGCAAAGGCCCGCGCTATGGAAAACGCCTACAAGGCAACGCCGTTGCGCGCCTACAAAGGGCTTGGATAGGGTTCCGCCGCTGCTTTCCACAGAAAGCGGTCGGGTGTGGAAGCCCGGTGTTCTTCGAAGTCCACACGCCATAGCGACGCCTCGCGTCGGCAGTCTATGGCGGACCGTGTGAGTGGGCTCGCGCCCAGCCGGTTTTGTGTGACTTCCCGGTACTTCCACCTCGCACGGTCCGCCACCCTTCATGCAGTAGGTGGCGGCTCTATCACAGGATGGAGTACTGCCATGACCCTTCCCGAGATCACCCCTCGCACCTTCCTGCGCCACCAGCGTCAACTGCGCGCTTTCCTGATGGGCCACGAAGCCTGGTTTTCCACCCGCGACCTGCGCCGCCTGCTCAACACCGATATCAACCGCCGGACCCTGTTCCGCCTCTGCGACGACCAACACCGCCGCGTGCGCCTGCGCACTGCCAACGGCTGGTTCGAAGAGGAGGCGGTGGTGAGCGAATCCGGCCTGCATGATCTGCTCAGCGTCTACTGCTTCCACCCGGAAAACCGCATGCTGCGGCGCTGGGTCAGCCAGGAAGTGGTGGCGGTGCTGCGCGTCGGTTGAGCAGTCTCCCAGGCAACGCACCCAGCGGTGCGTTGCCAAGCCTGCCCCGGGCTGAGGCCCGGGCTACGTCGCCGGCTTGGCACAGCCGTAGGTTGGCGCCGAGCCTGCGAGGCCCAACGCAGCGGTGCATCGGGTGATGGGTCAGAACACCACTCGCGGCCGGAATACCGAGCGGCCACCACCACAGCCACCGTACCTGCACAGGATGCTGTTGCCCGCCTCGGTGGGCAGCAGCTGCACGTTGGCCTCGACGTCGAAGGCGATCCGGTAGCGGCTGGCGGCCAGGTTGGACAGCGGCACCGTGAGCTGGGCGCGGCCGCAATCGCCGGCGTCGACGGCCAGGTCCCATTGGCCGTAGGGGAGCTGGAAAGCGGCCGATTCCGCAATTTCCAACTGCACGGCGAGCTGGCCATTGATGTAGACGCTGGCCAGGCATTTGCGCCCCCACCAGGCATCGTCGCGGTTGACGATCAGGTACTGGCTCGGCTCGGCCGGTGTTTCCTGATAGGCGAACAACCGCTCTGGCGGAACCGGCCAGGTCTGGTTGGCGGGGATCTGTTTGCTTTGGCAAGCGGTGAGCAGCAGGTAGCAGAGCAGCAGGAGAGGGCGCATGGTTCATCCTTGAAGAGGTAGTGCCGGGCGTGACTATACCCGGCAGCCAGGTGCCGGAGAATTGGATCGCTAACGATTACCAGGATTCATAAGGGATGCCGTGTTGCTCGATATAAGCCTGCGCGGCCTCAGTGGGTGGGCGGTAATAGCGCCCATTGGAGTTGCCCTCATAGGGGCCCCTCGTATCGACCTTGGCCTGGTAGCGCCCGATCTCGATATTCGACAGGCATGGCCCACCCACCCAGGCCTTGGCGAAGCCGCCGGGGGCCATGCCGATGGAGACGATCTTGCGGTAGTCGGTTTCCCAGCTTTTGGAGCCTTGGCAGTAGGTGCGCTGTGGCTTGACCATCTCGTCGCGCACCCATTGCGGGATATCGATGCGCAGCTTGTAGGTCTGGGGCTCCACCAGGGACTGCCAGCGCACGAACAGCGTTTCGGGCAAGTCGACATTGGATGCCTGCTTCATGGCGCCACCGCCGTTGTGCCAGCCAACCGGGCTGCCGGTGTAGCTGACGACTCCACCATGGATATGGAAGTACGCCAGTCCTCGACGATCGATGACATCCACGCTTTCCACCCAGACTTCCATGAAGCGCGGCGCGGCAAGACCGACGTACCAGTAGTCATAGGGTAGCCTCGGCCGGCCGGAACCTGTCGCGCAACCGGCCAGGGCAAGGATGATAAGGGCCAGCAGCAGGCGCTTCATTGCGGATACCCCGCTTGCGGTTTGTTGTTGAAGACCAGCCGCTGGTTGGGCGCGGGTTTGC